>JAAYSE010000175.1 GCA_012524135.1 Candidatus Epulonipiscium sp.
AAATAAATAAAATAAAAAGAGTCAAAGATTAATTCCTTTGACTCTTTTTATTTTAAAATCTTCGAAACAATCCAATGACTTTTCCAAGAATATTTACTTCTTGAACAATAATTGGATTCATAGCAGGATTTTCAGGCTGCAAGCGAATACAATTAGATTCTTTAAAAAAACGTTTTACAGTAACGGAATCTTCAATAAGGGCAACAACAATATCACCATTTTCAGCAGTTTGTTGTTTTCTCACTAAAATTTGATCACGATCATAAATACCAGCTTCAATCATACTATCACCTTGAACACGTAACATATAAACAGTATCATTATTTACATATTCTACAGGTAAAGGAAAGTAATCTTCAATATTTTCGATGGCTAAAATAGGTTCTCCAGCAGTGACTTTCCCTATAATAGGAATATTAACTAACTCTCTACGATTACCAATAAAAGATTCATCTAAGATTTCAATTGCTCTTGGTTTTGTAGCATCCCTACGAATATATCCTTTTTTTTCGAGTCGTTCTAAATGCCCATGAACTGTAGAAGTTGATTTTAATCCTACTGCTTCACAGATTTCACGAACAGAAGGTGGATAACCTTTATTTAAAATTTCTTCTTTGAGAAAATCAAGAATTTTTTTTTGTTGGTCACTTAATTTATTGGACATTGAATCACCTCACATTTTTTTATGATATTTTATAATTATGGACATTCAATCTCATAAATTCAAATACTTCGTAAGTATTATATCATAAGAAGAAATGTAAATCAAACTAATGTTCGATTTTTGTCAAAAAATCATTGACAAAGAACAAAAGTTCCCATATAATAAATATATGCAAACTAATGTTCGAGGGGTGGATCTTATGAAACGATATATTTATATTCAAAAACCAAGAAGATTTATATTAGTTTTAACTATGTTTTTTATCTTATTACATATTGTTTTGGGTATTGTTTTTCATTTTCCTAATGTAAAAGGTGCAACAAAATCATCGGATTCTATCTATTTTAAATCTATTCAGGTTGAATATGGAGATAATTTATGGACAATTGCTCAAAAAAATAAACCTCAAGAAGAAAATATATTTAATTATATTCAATCGATTAAAAAGTTAAATCAAATGAAAAATAATTATATCTATGCAGGAGATTCCTTAATTATTCCAATTAATATAGTACAATAAACAAATTAATTCTTTCTTAACTTAACAATTCTAGCAGCCTTTCTTCGACGTTCATCTTCAATTTGTGCATAGTGTTTTCGAGTAGTATTCACATCTTTATGACCTAAAACATCTGCAACCAAATAAATATCACCTGTTTCACGGTATAAATTAGTTCCATAAGTACTACGTAACTTATGAGGAGAAATATTTTTTAAAGTAGTAACACATTGAGCATATTTTTTCACTAAGTTTTGAATACTTCTAACGCTTAAACGTCTATTTTGAAGTGATAAAAAAAGAGCCTGTTCATGACCAGTAATAGGATTCTTACACATTCTTTCTTGAAGATAATCTTGTAAGGCAACTTCAACTTCGTCTCCAAAATAAACAATAACTTCATCTCCACCTTTACGTACAATCTTCAATCCATTTACATCAAAATCAATATCATCAATGTTTAGACCTGCACATTCTGAAACACGAATCCCAGTGCCTAACAACAAAGAAATAATAGCAAGATCTCGTTTTTTGGTATGTTCATGATATTTTTTTTGTGTTTTTGTTAAAGATTCTCCTGATTCTACTTCATCTAATAGTCGAGCTATTTCATCGACTTCAAGTAGAACAATGCTTTTTTCATTAATTTTAGGCATATCTACTAGAGAAGGAGCATTGGTTTTGATTTTTCTTTTTTTATAAAAATAAAAAAATAATGTTCTTAATGAAGCTAGTTTTCTAGCCTTACCTCTTTCATCATTTTGATATTCAATATATTTGTTAGGATTATTTGGATGAGGTTTACGATAAAAACTAAGATATTCTAAAAACATTTCAATATGATCCGGCGTAATTAAATCTAAATCTGATATCTTTAGATTTTCTATTGTTTTTGTTTTAAATGAAGGATGAATTTCTATTATATATTCAAAAAAAATTCTAAGATCATAGGCATAGCCAATACGAGTTTTTGGAGTGGTTGTCGGTTCAATTCCTCGGAAAAATTCAAAAGCAAAGGGTGGAAGACTAGTTAGCAATGATCGTAATTTAAGTGCATTTTTTTGTTTTTGAAATTCATGAAAATTATTCTGGGTCATTAAGTGACACCCCTTGTATATTATATTTATTTAAGATGATTTCATTTTTAAAATTCCAAAGTACTTCATTGTCTATATATAAAAACAAGATACTATATAAAGTATAAATATAGTACTTATAAAACTTCATTATTCGTTTATTATATCATAAATAAGATCATCAATATCTTATGATCTTATGAAAAAATAATAATCAAATAATTATTATTTTTTAAATATAACGTATATTTAAATTTGAAAAGAAAGTATTTATTTTAAATTTTGATAGTACTTTTATAAAAGAATAGAGGAATCTTCTTTTGTCCAACCTTTAATAAAACTAGACTCAATTGCTTTGAATAATCGATTTGTTAAATTTGGATGTTCTTCATTTAATTGTTTAAGAAGAGATTTTATATATTCTCTTTTGGTATAGCCATCCACAATACAAGAATTTTTTACAATTGGCAATTTTTCATTTTCAGTAAAATCAACAATATCTTTTTCTAAGACATATATTAATGGACGAATACAATAAAGATTTTTTCTATCTAAATAAGTAACTGGTGCAAAAGTATGAATACGACTTTCGAAAAATAAGCTTAGGAATAAAGTTTCTACCACATCATCTTTATGATGACCTAAGGCTACTTTATTACAATCTAATTCAAGTGCTGTGTCGTGAAGTACCCCTTTACGCATTTTGGCACATAAAGAACAAGGATTTTTCTCTTTCCGTTCATCAAAAATAATTTCAGCAATATTTGTTTTAGATATAGTATAATGAATTTTTAAATCATCACAAAAATTTTGGATGTTTTGTAAATTGACTCCAGGGAATCCCATATCTACTGTAATTGCTTCTATTTCAAATTTTTTAGGATAAAAAAATTGTAAACCTTTTAAAGCTTTTAAAAGAACAAGACTATCTTTTCCTCCAGAAATACCAACAGCAATGCGATCACCATCTTGGATCATATGATATTGATCAATTGCTTTTCTAGTGTAACTAAGTAATAATTTCATATTCATTTTAATCTTCCTTCCAATTTTAATGAGTATATAAGAGAATGTCTTTATTTATTATAGTAAGCTTTTAAAAAACTAGCAAGTTAAATCAAACAAAATCTGTAGGTATAATATGATATAGTTTATTCATGTATATAATTTCTATAGAAAAATTGATTCAAAAAATTATTATTAAACAATTAAATCCATCAAGTCAATGATAAACAATAATTATAACAATTGAGTATATGTAAGTGAAAAATATATCGATATTTGTATATAATACATATATACTTCATAAAATTATTACTTATTATATTTATTTTTGCCTAGACATGCTAATGATTTAATGATATAATATATATAAAATTGTTTGTTAATTAACTATCAAACTTTTATATGGAGGGATTCATTTATGAAAGCATATGCTATGTTGGAAGTTGGTAAAACTGGGTGGATTGAAAAAGATAAACCTAAATGTGGGCCTAAAGATGCTATTGTAAAGCCTATTGCAATATCTCCATGTACTTCAGATGTTCATACCGTTTGGGAAGGTGCTCTTGGAGATAGACATAATATGATTTTGGGACATGAAGGTGTCGGAATTGTTGAAGAAGTTGGAGATGAAGTTAAAGATTTTAAGCCTGGGGATAGAGTTATTTTATCAGCTATTACACCAGATTGGGATTCTCTAGAAGCTCAACGAGGATTCCCAATGCATTCAGGAGGAATGCTTGCAGGATGGAAGTTTTCTAACTTTAAAGATGGTGTATTTGCTGAATATACTCATGTAAATGATGCTGATGGAAACTTGGCAATACTTCCAGATGATATTGATGCCGGAGTAGGATGTATGATTTCTGATATGCTTCCTACAGGATTTCATGGCGTAGAATTAGCAAATATTCAATTTGGTGATGATGTACTTGTTATTGGGATTGGACCTGTAGGACTAATGGCTGTTGCCAGTGCAGCAATTCGTGGGGCAGCTAGAATTTTCGCTGTTGGATCTAGACCTAATTGTATAGAAATTGCAAAAGAATATGGCGCAACAGATATTATAAATTATCGTGAAGTAGATATTGTAGAACAAACTATGGCTTTAACTAATGGAAAAGGCGTAGATAGAGTAGTAGTTGCTGGTGGAAATAATGATACATTTATTCAAGCTATGCAAGTATTAAAACCTGGAGGAATCATTGGTAATGTAAATTATTTAGGTGAAGGAGACTATATTAAGATTCCAAGAGTAGAATGGGGTTGTGGAATGGGTCATAAGACAATTGCTGGTGGTTTAATGCCAGGAGGAAGAAATCGTAGTGAAAAACTAATAGCATTAATTCAAGCCGGAAGAATTGATCCTTCAAAACTAATTACTCATCGATTAAAAGGTTTTAATAAAATAGAAGAAGCATTGTTCTTAATGAAAGATAAACCAAAAGATCTAATTAAACCAGTTGTTATTTTAGAGTAATTATAACAAGTTGATCACATATAATTTATAACCAAAAATAAGTGGGTGTAGTTTTATTTATTGCATCCTTTATTTTTGGTTATTTTATTAATTATTTATTCAATAGGTATATGTTCAATATAGTTATAAAATAGTTATAAAAAGCTATTAAAAAAAATAAGAATAAGTAAGAATAAGATAAATAAAAACAAATAAATTAGAAAATTAAATTATAAAATCCTTAAGTAATAAAAAGGTAATAAAACATATTAAAAACAAGGAAATTAGAATAATTTATATAACTATTCATTAAACTTGTCTTTCGCGAATAGTTGTCTCTCTATAAAGAATAAAGAAAACTACTCCCTTTTCCCTTTTATTTTATTTTCAAGCTATTACTACTATATGTATTATGGCTATGGGAGCAATTTTCTTTTTTAAGTTTTTTTAAGTAATAAAATTAAAGTTGATATAAATTTTAAAATTCCATAAAATCTTTCTTACTTAATTAAATATTAAATAGATTGATATATTGTATTTAAAAATTGAATGCTTTCATCCATAAAATCTTCTTTGGTATTTTCTAATAAAACATTAATAAACGGTTTTCTTTGTTTTATTTCTTTTAATAAAAGCTTATAGTTTAATATTCCTTTTCCTACAGGTACTACTTTAATTTCATTATGATCAATAATAAAATCCTTTGCATGAATGATAACAATTCTATCTTCTAATAATTCCAAAGCTTCCATTATAATTTTATCTTGGTATTTATAATTATTAATATCAATAAGATTTACAGGATCTAGGATTACTTGTAGATTGTTAGAAGCAATAGTGTCTAATAGCCTTTTCATTTTTTGGGCACTATTAATAGTATGTTTAGTTACTGCTTCTACCCCTACAATAACTCCAAATTTTTCTGCTTCTTCGACTAATTCACTAACACTTCGTGCAATTTGAGTAAAAGCATTTTCGCCATGATTTTCAGGGGTAAATGACAGATCAGCATTCAAAGATCCTGTTTCAGTACCTACAATACTACAATTAAAATCATGTGCAAATCGTATATGTTCTTTAAATCGTTCTAAAGCATAACGCTTTTTATTTTCATCGGGATGCACAGGATTAATATAACAACCTAATACGGCAATATCGACGTTATATTTATTTAATGTCTTTGTAATATGCCTAGCCATACCAGGGCTTAATGCTCCTAATTGACTATTTAAACTAGGTAAAGACTTTGCTAAAGCTAATTGAATAGCAGTAAATCTTTTATCTGAAGCTACTCGGGCAATAGATTCTAAATCATCTAATTTTTTAAAATCATGTGCTCGTACACCTAAATTTAATCTCATCAATATTCTCCTTTTAATTGTATTAAATAGTTAAAACTGAACCGCACCTTGTTCAAACAAAGATTGTAAAGCCATCATTACTCCTATTTTTGCATGATGCCAAGATAATCCTCCTTGTAAAAAGACCGTATAAGGTGGTTTAATAGGAGCGTCAGCACTTAATTCAATAGAAGACCCTTGAACGAATGCTCCAGCTGCCATAATTACAGGACAGTCATATCCTGGCATATTATCCGGTATAGGAGTTACAAAACTATCTACAGGAGAGGCTTTTTGAATTCCTTGACAAAATGAAATTACATTTTCAGCTGTTTTAAGTTGAATAGCTTGAATAATATCATGTCTATTTTCATGTGAAGATGGCATGATTTTGAAACCAAGTTTTTCAAATATATGAGAAGCAAAAATAGCTCCTTTTACACTTCCATTTACTACTTGTGGGGCTAAAAATAAACCTTGAAATAAGAGTTGATTAATACCTAAAGTAGCTCCTACTTCTTTACCTAAACCTGGAGCACTTAAACGACAAGCTGCTTGCTCCACGTATTTTTCTTTTCCAACAATATAACCACCTGTAGGTGCTAATCCACCTCCAGGATTTTTTATTAAGGATCCTACTACTAGATCTGCACCTACATCTGTAGGCTCTATAGTTTCTACAAATTCACCATAACAATTATCTACCATACAAATAACATCAGGTTTAATATTTTTTATAAAGGTAATCAATTCACCAATTTGATTAACAGATAAGGTAGGACGCCAACTATATCCTTTAGAACGTTGAATCGTTACAAGTTTTGTTTTTTCATTAATAGCTTTTTTAATATTTTCATAATCAAATAAACCATCTGATAAAAGATCTACTTGACGATAGGTAATACCATATTCTTTTAAAGAACCAGACATAGGGCGAATACCGATAACTCCTTCTAAGGTATCATAAGGCTTTCCTACAGGCGATAATATTTCATCTCCTGGTCTTAGATTTCCAAAGAGAGCCACCGTTAAAGCATGAGTTCCTGACATTAGTTGAGGTCGAACTAATGCATCTTCTGTATTAAAAATTTCAGCATAGACGGATTCCAAAGTATCACGTCCTAAATCATTATAGCCATAGCCAGTTGTGGCAGCAAAATGCACATCACTTACATTGTGTTCTTGCATTGCTTTTAAAATTTTTAATTGGTTATATTCAGTTATTTTATCAATTTTATCAAATGGTTTTTTTACCTCTTCTTCTGCTGATAAACAAAAATCAACCAATTGAGGATGGAAATTAAATTGTTGAATTAAAAAGTTTTTTAATGTATGCAAGATTAATACTCCTTCTCTTTTATGTCAAAATTTTAATTTGATAGAATGGATACTCATAGTTAGTAAATAAAAGGCTAAAAAATTTTAGATTTTTATTTATGAGTTAGTTATATATGTTTTTATCTATAAATGGAAGAGAAATTGTTTTTATAGGTACCATTGTAGAAATAGCATGTTTGTATATCATTTGCTGCTTACCTTCACTATCTAAAATTACAGTAAAGTTATCAAATCCTTTTACAATTCCTTTTAATTGAAATCCATTTGTTAAAAAAATAGTTACTGGAATTTGATCTTTGCGTACTTGATTCAAAAAAACATCTTGCAAATTTAATGATTTGCTCATAGGTATATCTCTCCTCTTCTTTATTCATTGGTAAATCTTATCTCTAATTCTATATGATTATTACATTTTCTTCAATACAGTTTTTGATTTTTAGGATAATTTCTTCAAAGTTTAGTAAAGGATTATCCATGTATATCCATTGTAAATTTTTTTCTCTACGAAACCATGTTAATTGCCTTTTAGCAAAATGGCGAGTGTCTCGTTTTAATGTATATATTGCTTCTTCTAAAGTTTGTTGTCCATTAATGTAAGGAATTAATTCTTTATATCCTAATCCTTGCATAGAAACAAGTTCCGGTGAGTAACCAGATGTTAGCAAATTTTGTACTTCTTCTATAAGTCCATCGTTTATCATTTTTTCCACACGCTGATTAATTCGTTGATATAGACGATGGCGATCCATTGTAAGTGCAAAAAAAGATAATTGATAAGGAGTATTTTTTTGTCGTTGTTGTTCATTGTGCTGTGAAATAGGTATTCCTGTTTGGGTATAATATTCAAGAGCACGAATAATTCTTTTGATGTTATTAGGATGAATTTTTTGTGCAGAAATAGGATCTACCTTTTCTAATTTTTTGTGTAAGTAATCATTGCCATATTGATTTTGAAGATGTTGTAATTGATTTCGATACTCAAAATCTACTTCCATTTCTGTAAAATCAATATCATAGATCACAGATTGAATATAAAAACCTGTACCTCCTAATAAAATAGGTATTTTATTTTTATGATATATTTGTTCTATATGTTGTTTTGCTTTTTTTTGAAATAAAGTTACATTCCATTCTTCATCCGGATCAATTTCATCAATAAGATGATGAGGAATGCCATTCATTTCTTTTAAAGTAGGTTTAGCTGTTCCAATATCCATATATCGATATACTTGCATAGAATCAGCAGATATAATCTCACCATTAATTAATTGAGCAAGTTCGATTCCTACTTTGGTTTTACCAGAGGCTGTAGGTCCTCCAATAACAACTAATGGTTTATTCATATATATACTCCTTTACTTTACTCTTTATTGTTGAATACGATAAAACTTTTTTTCTAACTCATATTGAGTCATTTCAATCATAGTAGGACGCCCATGTGGACAAGTATATGGGTTATCTAAAGATAGTAATTGCTTAATAAGTTTTTTACTTTCTATTAAACTTAAAGAATCCATAGCTTTTACAGCAGCTTTACAAGCCATAGATGCTATTTTTTCTAATTTTGTTTCATATACATTTTTAAGAGAATTTTCTTGTAATAAGTCAATTAACTCTATGAAAAAATCCTTTCCTAAAGGTTGATCAAAAACAATAGGTAACGCTCGAAGAACATAAGTATCTTCTCCAAATTCTTCTATTTCAAATCCAAAGCTCTGTAGTAAAGCAATATTTTCTTTTAATACTTGTTGTTCTTTGAAAGAAAATTCTAAAACCCAAGGTGTTAATAAAGTTTGACTATGTGGTGAGTGTTTTGTATAATCTTTTAACAATCTTTCATATAAAATTTTCTCATGAGCAGCATGTTGATCAACAATATATATTTTATTTTCTACTTCTACAATCCAATATGTTTTAAATATTTGTCCTATAATATGATAAGGAGAAGTAAAAATAGAAGATTTTTCGATTGATAAATTTTCTGTATCTTCTTTTATTTGTATTGGATTTTGATGTACTACAGTTTCATTTTTATTTTTTTTATTTTCTAAAAAAATAGATGTATTCGGTACTTTAGATTCTATTTCATTATTTAAATTACTTGACTTTTCAAAAGTATTTCGAGGTATTTCAAAGGGTTCGGGTATTGATTGTTGAATAGGTTCAGGTATTTGTTTGTTTTTCTTAGAAATAGGATCCCATGAAACTTTAGGAATTAAATTTTCTTTTTTTAATCTTTCTGTTAATACTTTAAAAACCCAATTATAAACTTCATCTTCATTACGAAATCGAACTTCCATTTTAGTCGGGTGTACATTGACATCTACATCTTTAGCTTCTATATAGAGATGAAGAACAATCACAGGAAATTTATTAATGGGCAATAACGATTTATATGCATTTTCTACACAGTCTTGTAATAATTTACTTTTAATATATCTCCCATTAATAAAAAAACTTTCATAATTTCGATTACCACGATGAATTTGAGGTTTTCCAATAAAACCAATTAATTTCATTTGATTTTCTACATTTTCTATTGGAATCATATGATGAATCATTTCTTTGCCATAAATATGAAAAATACAGTTTTTCAAATTATTATTTCCAGAAGTATGAAAAACGGTTGAATTATTATTAATAAACTTAAAGGAAACTTCAGGATGTCCTAAGGCAATCTTATAAATCATATCACTAATATATCCTGTTTCTGTTGCCGGTTTTTTCAAAAATTTACGTCTCACAGGAGTATTAAAAAATAGATTTCGCATAACAATTGTTGTCCCTTCTGGACATCCTATTTCTTCTTCATTAGAATATGTTCCTCCTTCTATTTCAACACGAATACCAGTAATTTCTTGAG
This sequence comes from Candidatus Epulonipiscium sp., assembly GCA_012524135.1. GTDB lineage: Bacteria > Bacillota > Clostridia > Lachnospirales > JAAYNZ01 > JAAYNZ01. The sequence goes on from JAAYSE010000175.1 coordinate 10,242, forward strand.
GGGTTTTCGTAATAATTTCAATTTGAGATACAGCTGCAATACTAGCTAAAGCTTCTCCACGAAAACCTAAAGATGAAATATTTAATAAATCTTCGTCTTTTTTAATTTTACTAGTTGTATGACGAAGAAATGCTGTTTTCACTTCTTTTTTTGCAATTCCTATGCCATTATCAGTAACTCGTATAAAAGAAATACCACCATTTTTAATTTCTACTGTAATAGCACTAGCTTTTGCATCAATAGAATTTTCTACGAGTTCTTTGATAACTGAAGCAGGTCGTTCGATAACTTCTCCAGCAGCAATTTTATTAATTGTATGTTGATCTAACATCTGTATGGATTGCATAAAATCACATCCAATCTTATTTAATTCCTTGTTTTGCTTCTTTACTCAATTGATATAGTATTTTCATTGATTCCATAGGTGTTATTTCTAAAACATCTATTTTTTTAAGTTTTTCTATAAGTTCACTTTCTTTTTGATTCGTTTCATTAAAGAAATTAAGTTGTGTAGGGAATACATTTTTTTGTTGTTTTGTAATATCAGCCTCTTCTAATTCAGATAAGATAACATTTGCTCTTTCTATAACTTCCGTAGGCAAACCAGCTAGTTTAGCTACTTGAATACCATAACTATGATCTGCACTACCAGGTTGAATTTTTCTTAAGAAAATAATGTCATCTCCTTGTTCTTTTACTGCAATACAATAATTTTGAACTTCAGGGAGTTTATCTTCTAATTCTGTTAATTCATGATAATGTGTAGCAAACAATGTTTTAGCTCCTATTTTTCTAGAATCTGCTAAATGTTCTACAACGGCCCATGCAATACTCAATCCATCAAATGTACTAGTACCCCGACCAATTTCATCTAAAATTAAAAGACTATTTTTAGTAGCATTATGAAGAATATTAGATACTTCAGCCATTTCAACCATAAAAGTACTTTGACCTGATGATAAGTCATCTGAGGCACCTACTCGAGTAAAGATACGGTCTACAATACCAATATGAGCTTTATCAGCAGGAACAAAGCTCCCAATTTGAGCCATTAAAACAATAAGAGCTACTTGTCTCATATAAGTTGACTTACCGGCCATATTAGGACCTGTAATAATACAGATTTGATGTTCTTTTTGATTTAAGTAAGTATCATTAGGAATAAATTGTTCCATTGACATAGTTTTTTCTACAACAGGATGACGACCTTGCTTAATATCAATAATTCCATCTGATGTGATGGTAGGTTTTTTATAGTTTTGCCTTTCTGCTATTTCTCCTAAAGATTGTAGAGTATCTATCACTGCAATCCATTGAGCTGTTTTTTGTATCCGATTTACTTCTAATGATATTTTTTGACGTATTTCTACAAAAAGTTTATATTCTAATTCTACTATTTTTTCTTCAGCACCTATAATGGTATCTTCAATTTTTTTTAATTCAGGAGTAATATATCTTTCTGTATTTGCTAATGTTTGTTTCCTAATATATCGTTCTGGTACAGCATCTAAATTTGATTTTGTTATTTCAATATAATAACCAAAAATTTTATTAAATCGAATACGTAAATTCTTAATTTGAGTTTTTTCTTTTTCTTCTGCTTCTAAATCAGCAATCCATTGCTTACCTTCTGTTTTAGCTTTACGTAATTGGTCTACTTCTGAATGATATCCGGTTTTAATAAGATCTCCTTCTCTTACAGAAATAGGTGGTTCTTCAGAAATTCCTTCATTTATCCATTGATGTATATCTTCTAACAAATCCATTTTTTGATATATCTCTACTAAATAAGGTGATTTACAAGTTTGTAATAAAGAGTGAATTTGAGGAAGCAAAGATAAGGAATTTTTTAATGCAATCAAATCTCGTCCATTAACTGTACCATAAATAACTTTACTCATTAAACGTTCTAAATCATAGATTCCTGTTAATAATTCTTGTAAATCAGATCTTAAAATAGGATTTTCTTTAAGTTCTTCTACACTATCTAATCTTTTTATAATTTCTATAGGATGAAGTAATGGTTGTTCAATCCATTTTCGTAATAAACGACTTCCCATAGCTGTTTTTGTTTGATCTAATAACCAAAGGAGTGAACCTTTACGTTGTTTTTCACGCAATGTTTCTACTAATTCTAAATTTCGTCGAGTAGAAATATCAAGCATCATATATTGATGAGAAAAATAAGGATTAATACTTGATAAATGAGATAAATTAATTTTTTGGGTTTCTTGCAGATATTGAAGTAAGGCACCAGAAGCTGAAATACCTACAGTAAACTCTTTAAGCCCTAATCCATCTAAAGATTGAACTTGAAAATGTTGACATAGTTTTTGATAACAAACAGTAGATTCAAAGTGCCAGTCTTCATATAGATTAATAAAGCAATGATAGCGGAGTTTAATTTCATCTAATCGTTTTGTATTTTCTATAAAAGCAGAGTTACAAATAATTTCTTGTGGTTCATATTTTCCTAATTCATCTATTAAATTACGTGAATCTTCATTTTCATCCCATTGTGTAACTAAAAACTCACCTGTAGTAACATCTACAATAGAAAGACCATATTGATTATTAACCTGATATAAACAAGCTAAGTAATGATTTTTAGTATCTTCTAAGTTTTCTATACTAATATTTGTTCCTGGAGTTACAATACGTACTACTTCTCTTTTAACAATACCTTTTACATCTTTAGGATCTTCAATTTGCTCACAAATAGCCACCTTATAGCCCTTTTCAATAAGACGATATATATAATTATCGGCTGAATGATAAGGTACTCCACACATAGGTGCTCTTTCTTTCAATCCACAATCTCTTCCCGTTAAAGTAATTTCTAATTCTTTTGACGCAGTTAATGCATCATCAAAAAACATTTCATAAAAATCACCTAAGCGGAAAAAAAGAATGCAATCTTGATGTTGCTTTTTAATGGTTATATATTGTTGCATCATAGGTGTAAGTTTTGTCATAACATCCCTCATTCGTTTACTTTTTCCCCTAATAGATAATAAGTTTTTACTTCAGTAATTTTAACAGGTACAATTTGACCAATTAATGAAGGATCACCTTTAAAGTGTACGAGGTGATTTTTATCTGATCGGCCTGTTAAAGAAGTCGGATCTTGTTGATTGGATTCTTCAACAAGGACTTTGACGATTTGCTCTTTTTGTTTTAGATTATTTTCATATATAAGAGGATCTAAAAGATTTAATAATTGATTAAATCTTTTTTTAGCAATTTCTTCAGAAACTTGATTTTTTATAGTGGCAGCTGGGGTTCCTGTTCGTTTGGAATATAAGAAAGTAAAAGCACCGTTAAATTTTACTTTTTCAACTACATCTAGGGTTTCTTTAAAATCTTCTTCAGTTTCACCAGGAAAACCTACAATAATATCTGTTGTTAGAGATATATCAGGCATAGCTAAACGAATTTTCTCTACCAATTGAAGATAGTGTTCTTTAGTGTATTTACGATTCATTTGCTTTAATATTCTTGTACTTCCCGATTGCATAGGCAGGTGTAAATGTTTACAGATATTATCATATTGTTTCATTACATCAATAAGCTCATCAGATAAATCTTTAGGATGAGAAGTCATAAAACGAATACGTTCTAATCCTTTTATCTTTGCAATATCTTCCAATAAAGAAGGAAAAGTATATCCATTTTCTAATGTTTTACCATAAGAATTAACATTTTGACCTAATAACATAATTTCTTTTACTCCATCTTGTACTAAAGCCTTTATTTCAGCAATAATTTCTTCGGGTAAACGACTACGTTCTCTTCCACGTACATAAGGTACAATACAATAACTACAAAAATTGTTGCAGCCATACATAATATTTACACTAGCCTTAAAAGAATCTTTTCGGATACTTGGTAAATCTTCGACAATATCTTGATGTTCATTCCATATATCAATAATCATTTCGCCTGTTTCAAGATGAGTCTGTAATAATTCTGGAAATTTATAAAGATTAAATGTACCAAAAATAATATCTACATGGTTATATTTTTCTTTTATCTTTTTTAAAATATGTTCTTCTTGCATCATACAACCACAAATAGCAATTTTAAAATTAGGATTTTTTTCTTTATAAGGTTTTAAACTGCCAAGATTTCCTAATACTTTCTGTTCTGCATTTTCTCTTACACAACAAGTATTATAAATTACAAAGTCAGCATTTTGTTCTTTTTCAGCTGGATGATAGCCTATCTCTTCCATTATTCCTTGTAATTTTTCTGAATCGTGGGCATTCATCTGACAACCATAGGTTTTAACAACATATGTTTTATGTTTACCTGTTTTTTTATATTCTTCATCATATTTTATCCGAAGTTGTCTTATGATATTTTTTTGTCTATTTAGTTCATCTATATTTTCAGCAAGGTTTTTTTCATGATTCATAGTGTGTCCTCCATGTATCTTTCTAATAGTTAGCATTATTATATCATATAAATACAAGCAAAAAAAGACTGGGTATATTACGGTAATTGAATCTAGATAACATATAGACATTGAAGTTTAAACTTCAACTTTTTTAAGTATTTACATTACTTTTATAGTGCCATAAAACTATTTCTATAAATTTTAACAAAAGAAGGTAGAATATAATAATTTTTATAAAAAATATAGATTAATTAATATTAAAAATTATAACATAATAATTAGCCTTTACTAAGGTAACCATAAAAATATTATGTAAATTAAAGTATTACTTATTCTACGAATTTGTATTAAAATGTAAGTTTTTGTATTTCTTCTTGTTTTTGTTTTGCATTGATTTCATGAGTATAAATAGAAAGTGTAATAGAAGGATTAGCATGAGAAATAATACTAGCTAATGTACGAATATTCATTCCGGATGCAATGGAATAAGATGCAAAAGTATGTCGAAATAAATGAGCATGAATTTTGCGTTGTAAACGTGCTGATAGTTCTAACATAAAATCATATAAAGTCCTTGTAGAAATATGTTGTTGAGGGTTTTTGATACTAGGAAATAACCAAGTACTTTCGATATACTGATAACCTGCTTGTTTAAGTAGTTGTATTCCATTTTCATATTCAAAAAAAGCATATTTCAATTGAACATGTATAGGGATTTCATTATATTTATTTCCTTTTGCAATAATTCCTAAAGTATTGGTTGTTAACTTTATGTTTCCTTTTTGAATAGATACAGCTTCATAAGCACGACACCCAGTAAACAAAAGAATAGATACTAATAATCGATTACGAAAAAGGACATATAATTGATGCAAATTTCTTTGATTAGGTGTAGGACTTTGATTAATCTCTTGAACTTTATTCTCAATAGATTGATTTAAAAATTCAAATATTTCTTGTATTTCATTTGAACTTAATACTTCTTTAGGACCTTGAATATTTTTTTGATAAATGACATCTACTAATTCCCAAACTTTTGTGCTACATAATTTTTTTTGAAAGCAAAATCTTAAAAATCTTTTTAATACTGTTCTTTTACGTTTTTGGCTACTTAAAGCTAAGTGAGATGTATATTCATGAAAAAATCGAGAAATTAATGGATACGTCAAATCGTCTATTTCCATTTCACCTAATTGATGTTTATTTAAAAAATCTAAAAACTGTTTTAAATCTATCTCATAACTTTTTATAGTATTAGGTGATCTACCAATATCAGCTAAATTTTGTAAAAATAAATTTTGTGCTATTTTTATCTTCATCTATATTCTCCTTCTATTTTAAAATAATTCGTAGGGTTCAAAAAATTTCTAGACAAGATAATAAATTAGTTAACCATAATTTTATTATGTTAATAAAACATCTATTTATCTAAAAAATATCTTTAAAACATAAAAAAGAAACCTATACCAAAGATAATGTATAATTATCTTTGGTAAGGATATTCTCTTAAAACCGCATATTTACAGGGTTTGAGAAAATCAAATTTAAAATACATCATTTAACCAAATATAACTGTTTGTATTATATCACATTTAGTTATTTATGTCATTAAAACCGTTATGTTTTTTTGATATAATTATATATATAAAGCAAATAAAAACCTCTCTATACTTAAAATACAGAGAGGTTTTTATTTGCTTTGATTTACAATTTTGTATATTATATACGGATATTTAAAATAATAGAAATCAAGTTATTATAATGAAATGAACCTAATATATACCATCCAATAGAAGAATTTATCTTTTACTAACATAGTTAATAAAACATTAGAATATCTACCTTCTTTTAAAAAATAGACTGGATCATCAATATCTGATTCATCTTCTGCCTAATACTTTTATCTTAGGAATTATGATATAATAAAATAAAGAAATTTTAGATAGAAAATATATATAACATATTTAATATAATAAATTTTAAAATGAAAAATACAAAGATACAATAGATAGTGGTGAGAATATTGAAAATTATTGAAACAAAAATTGATTCTGTATTTAATATAACAAAAATATATAAAGATTATTTAAATAAAAATATTTTATTTTTCGATATTGAAACAACTGGCTTTTCTCCGTTAACTAGTGAAGTATACTTAATTGGTTGCCTTATCTACCAAGAAAATAGTTGGAATTTAATTCAGTTTTTTAGTGAATCTTCTAAAGAAGAGAAAAAAATTTTAGTAGCTTTTCAACAGTTATGCAATTTACATCCAGTATATATTCATTTTAATGGAGAATCTTTTGATATACCTTATATAAGAAAAAAATTTCAGCAATATCATTTAGAAGGTTTCCCTTCTGATATGAAACAAATTGATCTTTTTAAAAAAATTAAATCGTATCATCTTTTTTTGCAATTAGACAATTATAGATTATCGACTCTCATGGATTTTGTAGGTATAGAGCGTCAGGATATTTTTACAGGTGGAGAGATGATAAAATATTATTATCAATATAGGAAAAATCCATCGAGAACTTTACAGAATAGGATACTCTTACATAATAAAGAAGACCTCCTAGGATTACCAGCTTTATTTTCCATCATTCAAAATATACAATTATTAAAACAATCAGTAAATAAGCAAAACTTTTCTATACAAAAAATAAAACAAAAAGAAAATGAATTACAAGGAAAAATTTTGCTGAACTCTCCTCTTTCTATTAATCTGTTTCTTAATCAACCATGGGGAAAAATGATATTAACTAAAGAGGAGTCTATTATTAAAATCGTTTTATATTTATGCTATAAAACATTATATCATTTTTTCCCTAATTATAAAGAATATTATTATCTTCCAAAACAAGATGAAGCTATCCATAAATCAATAGGAAAATTTGTTGATCCTTCACGCAGAGAACAAGCAAAAGCATCCAATTGCTATATTAAAAGAAAAGGATATTTTTTGCCCATTTTTCAAGAAATAAATCAAATTCCTATGTTTTCATCTATTGAAAAAGATAAAAAATTTATATTGATATCTTCAAAAAATATAGAAGAAGTTTTTGTTATATGGTATAATCAATATTTAAAATTTACATTAGGATAAAATTATGCTTAATCCAATTATATAGTTGTCATTTTTTTATAGAAAAAAGTTTTCATTGGACTAAATCCATAACGATGAGACATTATAATTTGTTCTGTACTACCAACAAATAAGATTCCACCAGGTTTTAATGCTTGATTAAATTTTTTATAAATTTGAATTTTTGCCTCTTCTGTAAAATAAATTAAAACATTACGACAAACTATTAAATCACATTGCATTGGATAAGATTCTTTTAATAAATCATGAGATTGAAAATTTACACATTTTTTAATTTCATCTTTAATTTTAAAAGATTCTCCTGTTTTTTCAAAATATTTTTCTTTAAAAAAATTAGGTACAGAAGCAATACTTTTTTCATTATATAACCCAATTTGTGCTTTTTCTAAAATATCCTTATCTATATCAGTTGCTAAAATCTTAATTTGAGATAAAGGTAAAAATTTAGATAATAACATCACTAAAGAATAAGGCTCATCTCCTGTTGAACAGGCAGCACTCCAAATTTTTAAATGAGAAGAATGAGATAATAAATAAGGTATAATTTCTTTTTCTAATACATCCCATTGAGAAGGATTACGAAAAAACTCAGAAACATTAATTGTAAGATAGTTAATAAATTCATTATATAATTGAGATTCTTGTTTTAAAGCACTTACATAGGAATTATAATCCAAATAGCTATTTTTTTTTATTAAAGAATCAATTCTACGTTTCATTTGTCGTTCTTTATAACTATGTAGGTTAATGCCAGTTAAGTTTAGAATGGCATCTTTAAAGTCTTCATAATTCTGAATCATCTTTTTCTCCTTCACTAATGCTTCTACAGGTAAAAATATTTTACCTGTAGAAGCATAAATTTAAAAAATGCATTATGCAACTAATTTATAACTAGTAATTATAGTTTAACATTTTTTAGGGGAATGTCAATTAACTTTGTGAATAACGCTTATGTAACTCACCAAAAAGATCATCCCATTGAACTTCTTGTTCTACCATTAAAACCATTAAATGATATAATAAATCAGATATTTCATAAATAATTTCATCCGTATTTCGATTTTTTGCTCCTATAATCACTTCTGCTGATTCTTCTCCTACTTTTTTTAAAATTTTATCTAATCCTTCATTAAATAAATAATTAGTATAAGAATCTTTTTTAGGATTCACTTTACGATCTACAATAACATCATATACGGCTTGTAAAATTTGTACACCATATACTTTATTCTTATTAAAAATAAGCTCTTGATTTTCTACTAATTTTTCTTGATTATCTAAAGATTGATAGAAACAACTTTTATGTCCTGTATGACAAGCACCTCCTATTTGTTCTACTTCTAATAATAGAGCATCTTTATCACAATCAACAGATATTTTTTTTACGTTTTGATAATGGCCAGAGGTTTCACCTTTAAGCCAAAGTTTATTGCGACTTCTACTGTAATAATGAGCTTTTTTTGTTTCTAATGTTTTTTGCAAAGATTCTGCATTCATATATGCAAACATTAATATTTCTCGTGATTTAAAGTCTTGAACAATAACAGGTAATAAACCTTCTGAATTAAAAATAATAGAGGACATAATATTCATTATTATACACCTAACTTTCTAAAGATTTTATAATAGGAACTTTTTTTGTTTCTAAATATTGTTTTAAATCTGGTATTCTAATTTCTTTAAAATGAAATAAAGAAGCAGCTAAAGCAGCATCTGCATTGCTAGTTTTAAAAACTTCATAAAAATGTTCTAAAGTCCCTGCACCTCCGGAGGCAATTACAGGAATATTTACATTATCCACTACTTGCTTTATTAAAGATATATCATAACCTGTTTTTGTACCATCTTTATCAATGCTAGTAAGTAAAATTTCACCTGCACCTTTTTTTTCTGCTTCTTTTGCCCATTGAATTACATCTAAATTAGTCTTTCTTTTTCCTCCATTAATATAAACGTCCCATCCTGAATAATCTTCTCTTTTTTTAGCATCAATCGCTACAATAATAGCTTGGCTACCAAATTCATTTGCTAGTTCAGTAATTAACTCAGGAGTTTGAACTGCAGCAGAATTTAAAGATACTTTTTTTGCACCTGCATTTAAAATCTCTCGAACATCTTTAACTGTTCGAAGTCCCCCACCAATAATTAAAGGAATTTTAACTTTTTTAACCATTTTATTAATAATATCAATCATTATATTTCTTTTTTCGTAATTACTACTAATATCTAATAAAACTAATTCATCGGCTAGTTCTTTAGTATATAGAGTAGCAATTTCAATAGGATCACCTGCATCTTTTAATTCTTTAAAATGAACTCCTTTCACCACTCTTCCTTGATATAAATCTAAACAAGGAATAATTCTTTTATATCTCATATTGTCACCTCTTTTGAAATTCTTGAATTACTTCTGATAAATTTAATTTGTTTTGATATAGAGATTTTCCAATAATAGCTCCTGCTACACCAATTTGTTGTAATTTTTCTAAGTCTCTTATCTTTGTAACTCCACCCGAAGCAATAATATTCATATTTGTTTTGAAAAGTAATTCTTGAGTAGCTTCTATATTCGGTCCCATCATCATCCCATCTTTACTAATATCAGTATAAATAATTGTATCTACTCCTAACTTTTTCATATACAAACAAGTTTCTATAGTAGAAAATTCACTTATTTTTTCCCAACCTTCAATTGCAACTTTTCCATTTTTCGCATCAATACCAACAACAATATGCGTAGATCCAAACTGTACAATAGCTTCTTCAACAAATGTAGGATTTTGAATGGCAACAGTTCCTAAAATCACTCTTTGAATACCAGAAGATAATGCTTGATCAATATCTTTTATAGAACGTATTCCACCACCAACTTGAACGGGTATAGGGATAGTTTGTGCAATTTTTCGAATGATCTTATGATTGCTTGACTCCCCTGTTAGTGCACCATCTAAATCTACAAGATGTAAATAAGAAGCTCCTGCTTTGACCCATTGTATAGCAACTTTTAAAGGGTCTTCATCATAAATCGTAACTTGATCAAATTGACCTTGTTTTAATCGCA
>JAAYSE010000176.1 GCA_012524135.1 Candidatus Epulonipiscium sp.
TCTTTAACTCGTAATCGAATAATAACACCTTCCGATGTAATAATTAATATTTCTTCTTCTTCATTTACTATTCGAATACTGCTAATCGCTCCTGTCCGTTTTGTCTGACGATAGAGTTTAACTCCCTTACCACCTCTTCTTTGAACATTAAATTCAGAAAGATCGGTTCGTTTACCCAAGCCATTTTCTGTTACTACAAGAAGCTGAGTTCCTTCCGAAAGGAGATCCATACCAATAACTTGATCGTCCTCTCCTAATTTAATAGATCTTACTCCCATTGACGTTCGCCCTGTTGGACGTACGTCTGTTTCATGGAATCGAATCGCTTGTCCTTTTTTTGTACCTATAATAACTTCTTCGTTGCCATCCGTAAATTTTACAGAAATTAATTCATCATCTTCGCGAAGTCCTATAGCAATTAAACCAGAAACTCGAATATTTTCATATTCCATAATACTGGTTTTTTTCACTTGTCCTTGTTGAGTTGCCATCATTAAGTAAGATCCTTCCTGATACTCACGAACAGGAATAACGGCAGTGATTTTTTCTCCAGGATCTATTTGGAGTAGATTGACAATTGCTGTTCCCCGAGCTGTACGACCTGCTTCTGGAATCTCATAAGCCTTCAAGCGATATACTTTTCCTCGATTGGTAAAAAACAATATATAATTATGAGTAGAAGTTACAAATAAGTTTTCTACAAAATCTTCTTCTCGAGTAGTGATTCCCTTGATACCTCTACCCCCTCGATTTTGACTACGATAAGTATCTAAAGGAATTCGCTTGACATAGCCTAAATGAGTCATCGTAATAACACTATTTTCTTCAATAATCAAATCTTCGATATCTAACTCTCCTTCATCATGAGTTAGTTTGGTTCTACGATCATCTCCGTATTTTTCTCGAATAATAAGAATTTCTTCTTTTATGACACCATATAATCGTTTATCATCTGCTAGTATACCTCGTAATTCTTTTATCTTTTCTTGTAATTCTAAATATTCATTTTCAAGCTTTTCTCGTTCTAGTCCTGTTAAAGTACGAAGTCTCATATCTACAATGGCTTGAGATTGTACTTCTGATAAAGCAAAAGTAGACATCAATTTTTCTTTTGCTTCATTCGTACTATTGGATCCCCTAATAATTCGAATCACTTCATCGATATGGTCTAATGCAACACGAAGTCCTTCTAAAATATGAGCTCTTTCTTCTGCTTTACGAAGGTCATATTGAGTTCTACGAGTGACCACATCTTTTTGATGTTCTAAATAGTAATGAAGCATATCTTTTAAATTTAAAACCTTAGGCTCATTATTGACTAAAGCTAACATATTAACGCCAAATGTTTCTTGCATTTGAGTATTTTTATATAACTGATTTAAAATAACATTGGCATTTGCATCTCTTTTTAATTCAATAACAATACGCATACCTGTACGGTTCGATTCATCTCGAAGATCTGAAATTCCTTCTATTTTTTTATCTTTTACCAAGTCTGCAATTTTTTCAATGAGTCTTGCTTTATTGACTTGGTAAGGAATCTCAGTTACAACAATACGTTGTCTTTTTCCCATCGGCTCAATTTCTGCATCAGCTCGAACCTTTATTTTACCTTTTCCCGTACGATATGCTTCTACAGTGCCTTTTCTTCCTAAGATAGTAGCTCCCGTTGGGAAATCAGGTCCTTTAATAATCTCTAATAATTCTTCTATCTCTGTTTCTCGATCTTCCATAACATAATTGTCAATCATTTTCACAACTCCATCGATAACTTCACGAAGGTTGTGAGGTGGAATATTTGTTGCCATTCCAACGGCAATCCCCGCAGCTCCATTCACTAACAAATTGGGGAATCTAGAGGGTAATACCTCTGGTTCTTTTAACGATTCATCAAAATTAGGACGATAATCAACGGTATCTTTTTGAATATCGGCTAACAACTCCATAGATAATTTACTCATACGCGCTTCTGTATAACGCATAGCTGCAGCTCCATCTCCATCGATAGAACCAAAGTTTCCATGACCATCTACTAACATATATCGAATCGAAAACTCTTGTGCCATCCGCACCATAGCATCATAGATCGAGCTATCTCCGTGAGGATGATATTTTCCCATGGTATCCCCTACAATACGTGCTGATTTTCTATAAGGTTTATCAGGAGATAGATGTAACTCATCCATGGCATATAAAATCCGTCTTTGTACTGGTTTTAATCCATCTCTTACATCAGGTAACGCTCGAGATACAATAACACTCATAGCATAATCAATATACGATTTTCTCATTTCCTCTTGAATATCCACCGAGATAATCCGTTCCCTGTCTGTTTCATTAAATTGATCACTCATGATCAATCATACCTCCTTATTAGTCCAAATTTACTGATCATGAATTTAAATATCTAAATTAGTTACAAGTTTTGCATGTTCTTCGATAAATTCACGTCTAGGTTGGACTTTATCTCCCATTAAGGTTGTAAAAATCTCATCTGCAGCAGCTGCATCCTCAATGTGTACTTGAATTAACGTTCGGTTAGATGGATCCATTGTTGTATCCCATAATTGATGAGCATCCATTTCCCCTAACCCTTTATAACGTTGAATATCCACTTTTTTCTCTCGTCCCACTTCATCTAAAATTTTATTTAATTGTTTATCACTATAAGCATAATAAATTTTTTTGCCTTGTTCCACCTTATACAAAGGAGGTTGAGCAATATATACATGTCCATTATAAATAAGTGGAGGCATATAACGATATAAAAAGGTAAGTAGCAACGTACGAATATGAGCTCCGTCTACATCCGCATCCGTCATCAGTACAATCTTGCCGTAACGTAGTTTATCGATATCAAATTCATCTGAAATTCCTGTTCCAAATGCCGTAATCATAGCCTTAATTTCATTATTACTTAAAATTCGATCTAAACGTGCTTTTTCTACATTCAAAATTTTACCACGTAAAGGAAGAATCGCCTGTGTTTTACGATCTCGAGCTAATTTAGCAGATCCACCAGCTGAATCCCCTTCCACAAGATAAATTTCACATTTTTCTGGATCTCGTTCTGAACAATCAGCTAATTTTCCAGGCAAACTAGTACTTTCCAATACATTTTTTCTTCTCGTTAAATCCCGAGCTTTTCGAGCTGCATCTCGAGCCCTAGAAGCTAAAACTGCTTTTTCCAAAATAATTCGTCCTACAGAAGGATTTTGTTCTAGAAAAAAGGTTAATTGTTCGGATAAAACACCTTCTACAGCTCCTCTGGCTTCACTATTACCTAATTTTTGTTTCGTTTGTCCTTCAAACTGAGGATCTTCTAATTTTATACTAACAATAGCCGTAATTCCTTCTCGAACATCGTCTCCAGATAAATTTTTTTCCTGTTCTTTTAAAATATTATTATTTCTTGCATACTCATTTAAGGTTTTTGTAAAAGCAGATCTAAATCCACTTAAATGAGTACCTCCTTCGGCTGTATTGATATTATTAACAAAGCAAAAGACATTTTCAGTAAACGAAGTATTATGTTGAATAGCTACTTCTACATAAACCCCATCTTTTTCTCCTTCTGCATAAATAATAGGTTCATATAAAACATCTTTATTTTTATTCAGATGGGCAACAAATTCTTGAATGCCTCCCTCATAATGAAACGTCTTTTCTTGTTCTAATTCTGGTCTTTCATCTTTTAGCACAATAGTGAGACCTTTTGTAAGAAAAGCCATTTCCTGCAATCTTTGACGTAAAATATCATATTGGTATTCCAATTCTTCAAAAATCTCTGGATCTGGTTTAAAATGCACATAAGATCCTTGTTTCTTCGTCTCTCCCACTACTTTTAAAGGACTTACCGTCTTTCCTCGTTCATAACGTTGTTCATGAATTTTACCATCGGTATAAATTTGAACAACCACCCATTCTGAAAGAGCGTTAACAACAGCTGCTCCTACTCCATGTAATCCTCCCGATACTTTATATCCTCCACCACCAAATTTTCCACCTGCATGTAAAATGGTAAAAACCACTTCAACAGCTGGAATTCCTTGTGTTGGGTGAATTCCGACTGGAATTCCTCGACCATTATCACTTACAGAAATTGAATTATCTGGATGTATCGTTACTTGGATTTGATCACAAAATCCTGCTAATGCCTCGTCGATAGCATTATCTACAATTTCATAAACAAGGTGATGCAATCCTCTTGATGAAGTACTTCCAATATACATCCCCGGTCGTTTTCGCACCGCTTCTAAACCCTCTAATACTTGGATTTGGGTTTCATTGTATTCTGTTGACATAGTTTTTGACGCCTCCTATTTCTTTCCCTGGCTATACAATACTGATATCTATATCTTTTAATATATAAAATACTATAATAGCTTAATATTGAAAATTATGGAATTCTATTTCCGATTCTTCTTTGAAGAGTCTTTGAAGATATGGGTGATAAATATAATATAATCTTTTGATTTTCTTCTGTAATTACAATGGATTTGGGGGAATCTTGAGAAAGGTTTTGAATCCAATGATTGTCCTTTGCTTTTTTAATAAATTCTTGACTAATTTTAGATTTTTCAAGGGTATCTAAATTCAAAATGCCAATAACATTTCTGGCAACTATTTCTTGATCCGATCCTATGTGTAGAAACACAAAAACTCTCCTCCCATGTTCGTTATTGATCATAACGCCACTAAATACAAAGGTAACTGTAACTATAGTCTATCTTTAAACAATATCTCTATTATATATGATTTTAAAAGGATATACAACTATTTCCTAAGGATTATCTATGAAGTCACCTTTTTTATCGTACCTCCATGAACCTCATAAAAAGTAGATGAATCAAATTTTTGACGAATAAAATCTTCTACCCCTGTACAAGTCAAAAAAGCTTGTAAATCCGAAATATAATCCAATAAATAATATTGTCGATGCTGATCTAATTCAGATAAGACATCATCCAGCAAAAGTACAGGTACCTCTTTAATAATTTCCTTTACTAATTCAATTTCACCTAATTTCACTGATAGAGCTACACTTCTTTGTTGTCCTTGCGAACCATATAATCGTACATCGACTTGATTAATCCAAAAAGATAAATCATCTCGATGAGGACCAGCAGAAGTATTACCTTGTTCTACATCACGTCGCCGATTTTTCTTTAATTTTTCCTCATAATCGTAAATAGAGATATCTGGTTCATATTGAATTAAAAGCGTTTCTTTTTTTCCTGTAATATGAGAATGAATAGGACTGATTTTTTCATTTAAATTTTGTACAAAATTTTGTCTAGCTTGAATAATCTTTATACCTATATCCACTATTTGTTCATCCCAAACAGGTAACGTATCCATTAATTCTTTTTTTCTTTGTATCGACTTTAAAAGCTGATTTCGCTGCCTTAATAGACGATAATATTGTTGCAGATTATAATAATAAACGGGATACAGTTGACATAATTCCATATCTAAAAAACGTCTTCGTTCTCTAGGTCCATTTTTAATCAATGCCAAATCTTCTGGTGAAAACATAACTACATGTAAAGTTCCTAATAACTGACCTAACTTTTGTAAAGCCACACCATTAAGCGCTGCTCCTTTTTTACTATTTTTTTTAAGGTGCATATCTATTTTTTGTGTTCCATACTTTTTTTGTACTAAAATCTGAATATGAGCTTCGTTTTGATCCCAATGAATCATATCTCGATCATATTGATTTCGATGGGAACGACCAGTGGCACATAAGTAAATAGCTTCTAACAGATTCGTTTTTCCTTGAGCATTTTGTCCATATAAGACATTTACTTTTGAATCAAAATTCATAGAAAGATGAGTATAGCTTCGAAAAAAATCCAATGCAATACTTTTAATAAACATACATCATCACCTTATTTTTCTGTTCCCGAAGATACCTGATACATACCTTCTCCCTCAATCTCTACTTGATCTCCAGTACGCAATTTTTTTCCTCGTTCTGTAGCAACCTCTCCATTGACTTTTACTTTACCTTCTTGTATCCAATATTTTGCTTCTGCTCCTGAAGAAACCACATTAATATATTTTAAAAATTGCGCTAGTTTAATATACTCTGTTGTTATTACTACCACTTCCATTATTTTATCCTCTTTTCCAATTTTTTATATTATCGCAGTTATATGTACCCTTTATTATACTTCATATCACAATCATTTAGCTATCTTTATATAAAAAAATAAATCCATCCACTTTCTATTTTAAAATAAAAGTGCGGGTATTCTTAGATTATATCCGCACTTTTACTATGTTTTTATACCTCTATACATTTAATCGTATAGGTAAAACTAAGTATTTATATTCATTTCCTTCTAACGGTTTAATAATACATGGACTTAAAGACGATGTAAACTGAATACAAATTTTTTCATCTTCAATTGCCCGAAGAGCATCGATTAAATATTTCGGATTAAAAGCAATTAATAAATCTTTTCCTTCTGTATGAACCACTAATTCTTCATAAGCTGTTCCTAATTCTGTATTGGAAGTCACTACTAATTGCTCTGCTGCTATTTCCATCTTAATAGGATTCTTTTTATTTTCTCTTGAAATCAGTGCTGCTCTTTCAATACTCATTAAAAGTTCTCTGCGATCCACTTCTATTTTTGTTTCATAGTCTTCAGAAAAAACTTGTTCATATTTTAGGAACTCTCCCTCTAGTAAACGTGAAACTACAATACTGTCTCCTAAATCAAATAAAATATGCTTATCTGTAAAATACAGGGAAACCAGATCTTCTTCTTCAGAAGACAAAATTTTACTAATTTCGTTAAGTGTCTTTCCTGGAACGACAACCTCTGCCTGTTCATTCTCAATTGAGAGATCTGTTTTCCTAAATGAAACACGATATCCATCCACAGATACGATATTTAGAGATCCGTTTTTAATTTCTAATAATTCACCTGTTAATATTTGTCTCGTTTCTTCTACTGCTACAGAAAAAATGGTTTGTCGAATCATATCTTTCAAAACAGGTTGAGTTAACGAAAGTTGATTGTCTTTCTCAACTTCTGGTAGTCTTGGGAACTCTTCTCCTAATTGTCCTGCTATTTTAAACTGAGAATTTTCACATATAATAGTGGTCATATTGTGATCATCGACTGATATTTCAACCAAACTATCTGGAAGTTTTCTTACAATTTCTGAAAAAATCCGAGCTTCTAAAGCAATACTACCAGGCTCTAATACGGTAGCATTTACTTTACTTTCAATTCCTAATTCAAGGTCATTACTAACTAAAGTAAATTGATTGGTATTTGCTTGTAGTAAAATACATTCTAATATAGGAAGTGTAGTTCGATTAGAAACAGCTTTTAATACTGTATTAACACCATTTACTAAATCCGTTTTTTGACAAGTGAGTTTCATTTTGTGTATAACTCCTTTCTGCATTCTATAATATATATAATAGAGAATTATAGTACTGATAGTAATAAGGGCTGTGGATATGTGTATAATGCTTGGAAATAAGAAAAATAAAAGAAAAACTCATAAGAATAACATTGTGGATAGTTTTATAATAAGTTATGACTTGTCCACAATGTCCACAAAAAATAAAAAATAAAAAGGTGATCCACAATCTATCCACTGCTTTTTCACAGATTTTAGATTTCCTAATAGTTACTTTCCTGTAATTCTTTTCTCTAAATCATTTACAACAGTTTGAAGATTTGGGTCTTTTTCCATAATTCGTTGGATTTTATCACAACCATGAATAATAGTTGTATGATCTCGTCCACCAAATTTTTCTCCAATTCTTGGTAACGATAGATCGGTTAAGCTTCGGCATAGATACATAGCCACTTGTCTAGGAAATGCAATATTACGAGTACGTTTCTTAGAACGTAGATCTTCAGGTCTAAGTTTATAATGAGAGGCAACGATTTCTTGTATAAATTCAGGTGTAATAACTTTTGGTTTATCGTTGGAAATCAAGTCTTTTAATGCTTCATTGGCTAGTTCAATTGTTATTTCTTGATGAGCTAAAGCAGAAAAAGCAATGATTCTATTTAATGCTCCTTCTAATTCACGTATATTTGAAACAATAGATTTGGCTACAAAAACAATTACATCATTAGGAATACTCATTTGTTCTAATTCTGCTTTTTTTTGTAGTATGGCAATACGAGTTTCTAAATCAGGCGGTTGAATATCTGCAATAAGTCCCCATTCAAATCGGGAACGTAGACGATCTTCTAAGGTTTCTATTTCTTTTGGTGGTCGATCACTAGAGATAATAATTTGTTTATTTGCTTCATGTAATGTGTTAAAAGTATGAAAAAATTCTTCTTGAGTTCGTTCTTTTCCAGCAATAAATTGAATATCATCAATTAAAAGGACATCTATATTACGATATCTTTTTCTAAAATCTTCATTTTTGTCGTCTTTAATGGAATTAATAAGTTCATTAGTAAATTTTTCAGAAGATGCATATAGTACTTTTGTATATGGTTTTTGTGATAGAATAAAATGTCCAATGGATTGCATTAAATGAGTTTTACCTAGGCCTACACCACCATAGAGAAATAGAGGATTATAGGCTTTAGCTGGCGCTTCTGCTACAGCTAAGGCGGCTGCATGAGCCATTCGGTTACTATTTCCTACTACAAAAGTATCAAAAATATAGCGAGGATTTAAATTACTTTGGGTATCTAGTGGATCAGTTCTTTGGTCAGCATTTTGTTTGGATTGGATGGATTCATTTGGCAATACCAACTGTATATCGTATTGTTTATTAATTGCTTGTTTAATAGAATTTTCTAAGAGTCTCATATACCGTTGTTGTAGAATATCTTTTGTAAAATTATCATAGGTTTCGATAAACAGGGTATTTTCGTGGACTTGAACAGGTTTTAATGATTGAAACCAGGTTTGATAGCTGACAGGAGAGGTTTCACTCTCCAATATCTTGAGCACTTTGGGCCAAGAATGTAATATTTGATTTTCCATTTTTTTTATTTCCCCCTTTTATCCAGCAGCCATCGTTCTTTTGGATAAGTATCAGATCTATAGATATAAAAAACTCCTATGCAGGATGAATATATGCAGGAGTTTGCTCATGAATTATCTACACTAAAATACACAATATATAAACATTGTGAAAAAATATATTCACAACCTGTAAATAATGTTGATATTTTAGCAGTATATGTAGTACACTAGAAGCAATGCACAAAAATGTGTATGAAGTTATCGACAACAAGAAAAAGATAAAAAACATATTTGTATGAGTTATCTAAAAACTTATACACAGACTTATCCACAGATTGTGTATAAGTTTAGAGCTTTTCACTTATCCACATACTCAAATACTATCATATCAAAAAATCTGGGGATAATCAATAAGAAAAAGAAATATCCACAGCGGAAATATCCACATTCTTATATATTAAAGTAAGAATAAAATAATTAAAAATGAATAATTATAAATGATATATAAATATACAGTAATAATGTATATTTATTCTTGATATATTTTCCTAATTTTTAATAAAAAGATTTTCTTGACGAAGAAAGGGTTCTTGACTATAATTGTAATAGTGCTTATGGTTCGCCATTGTTCTGTGAACTAGTTACAGAAAGAACAAAAGGAGGTGCTAGATATGAAAAGAACGTATCAGCCAAAGAAAAGACAAAGAAAAAGAGAGCATGGTTTTCGAAAAAGAATGAGAACAAGAAGCGGAAGAAAAATTTTAGCGAGAAGAAGAGCAAAAGGAAGAAAAGTATTATCAGCATAAGGCCGCAAGTAGTGTGGCCTTTTCTATTATTGTTTAGACTATTTTGATAGAGTAAATGATTAAAAATTTAATAATTAAATGAGGAAGTTACATGAAATATACAGAATCGTTAAAAAAGACATTTGAATTTCGTAAAGTTTATAATAAAGGGACTTCCATAGCTAATCGTTTATTAGTCATGTATATATTAAAAAATGAAAAATCTTATAATCGTTTAGGTATTTCAGTTAGTAAAAAAGTCGGAAATAGTGTAATACGAAGTAGAATTACTCGTTTGATTCGTGAAAGTTATCGTTTACAGGAAGAAAAAATTCAAGTAGGATATGATATTGTTATTATTGCTCGTCATACAGCTAAAAATGCTACCTATTGTCAGGTAGACTCTGCAGTTACACATTTAATTAAAAAGCATAGAATACAAAAAAAATAAGATTTTTTATTGAATAAAATGTATATAAGAAGTATAAAGAAAAGAAAGAAGTGTGACGATGAAATATATAGATCGTATGGTACTTTTTATCGTACAAGTATATCGTAAATATATATCTCCCTATAAACGCCCTTGTTGTCGTTTTTATCCTACATGTTCACAGTATATGTATGAAGCAGTTGGAAAATATGGGACCATTAAAGGAGTATATTTAGGTGTGAAAAGAATTTTACGTTGTCATCCTTTTCATACAGGAGGATACGATCCGGTTCCTTGATAAATAGAAAAAGAAACAAAAGAGAGGGTTAAGGAGGCAGTATAGTGTTCAATTTTATTATCAGTCCCATAGCCAATCTGTTAGGAATGATTATGAACTTTATTTTTAATATGGTACATTCTATAATTCCGACAGGTTCATTAGGATTTAGCATTATTTTCTTTACTATTGTTGTTCGATTTATATTATTACCCTTAATGATTAATCAACAAAAGTCGATGCAACGAATGCAGAAGGTTCAACCACAAATTCAAAAGATTCAAGATAAGTATAAAAATAAGAAAGATCCAGAAGCGCAGCAAAAAATGAGTCAAGAAATGGCAGCTTTATATCAAAAGAATAAAGTAAATCCTTTAGGTGGATGTTTACCATTATTAATTCAGATGCCTATTATTTTTGCATTATTCCAAGTTTTGCGTTCGCCGGCAGTTCATATAGAGCAAGTGGGAAGTATTTATACACAGTTAGCAGAACAAGTTATGACCATTCCTAATTATAGCACTATATTAGAAGGTTTTTTAAAGGGAAAAGCTATTCGATCTTTTGATCCTAATTCCATGGATAGTGTAGTAATGTTATTATCTCAATTTCATACTTTTGATTGGACTCAATTACTAAATCAACTAGGAGAAATAGGTACTACTATGTTGACTCAAATGGAAGGATTAATTGCTCAATTACAAAAGATGAATTTTTTCTTAGGAATTAATTTAACAGATACACCAGGTATGACCTTCCCAGGTATATTACTTCCTATTATTGCTGGGGGTACTACCTATTTATCTACTAAATTTGGTATGACAAATAATACTCAAAATAAAGGAAAAGATAAGGCTAGCGAGTCAACAGCAGCACAAACACAAAACACCATGATGCTAATGTTTCCATTCTTAACTGCTTTTATGACATATACCTTGCCTGCAGGGTTAGGTTTATATTGGATAACAAGTAATGTGTTTCAAATATTCCAACAACTAGCAATTAATAAAACATTAAGTTCCAAAAAAGGAAAGGAGACTAGTTAAGTATGGAATTTGTTGAAAAAACAGGGAGAACCGTTGAAGAAGCAGTAACAGAAGCACTAATAGAGTTAGGTATTACAAGAGATAAAGTGAATATTGAAGTATTAGATGAAGGTTCCAAAGGTTTTTTAGGTTTATTTGGTAGTAAAATTTCACGAGTTCGAGTTTCAAAAAAAATGGATGCAGTAGATATTGCTACACAATTTTTACAAGAAATTTTTAAATCAATGAATTTAGATATTATCATGCAAGTAGAACAACAAGACAATGAATTGAATATTAATTTACAAGGAGAACAACTTGGAATTTTAATTGGAAAAAGGGGACAAACTTTAGATGCTATTCAGTATTTAGTGAGTTTAGTAGTTAATAAAGTAGAAGAAGATTATATTCGAGTAAAATTAGATGCAGAAAATTATAGAGAAAGAAGAAAAGAAACCCTAGAAAATTTAGCGAATAACTTAGCAAAAAAAGTAAGAAGTACAAGAAAACGTGTGGTATTAGAGCCGATGAATCCTTATGAAAGAAGAATCATTCATTCTACACTTCAAGGAAATCCTAATGTTAGAACTCATAGTGAGGGAGAGGAACCTTATAGAAAAGTAATTATTACTCCTCAATTTAAGGAAAAAGGATATACAAAAACCCAGTGATTGCACTGGGTTTTTACATCGTTTAGAAGGTGATGATAAAATGATGGATCATACAATTGCTGCCATTGCTACTCCACCAGGAATAGGAGGCATTGGCATTATTCGAATTAGTGGAGGGGAAGCCCTCTCTATTATTGATCAAATTTTTAAGAGTAAAAGTAATAAAAAATTAGTAGAACAACCTTCCCATACTATTCATTATGGATGGATTATAAATCCTGATACAGAAGAAATTATTGATGAAGTATTAGTTATGATGATGAAGGGTCCACACACGTATACGAGAGAAGATGTAGTAGAAATTAATTGTCATGGAGGACGTATTGTAATTCAGAAGGTACTTCAATTGGTTTTACAACAAGGAGTTCAATTAGCAGAACCAGGAGAGTTTACAAAACGAGCTTTTTTAAATGGAAGGATTGATTTATCACAGGCAGAAGCTGTGATTGATATTATTAATGCACAAACAGAATTATCATTACAATCATCTATATCCCAATTAGGAGGTACTTTATCCGAAAAAGTACGGGAACTTAGACAAGAGTTATTAGAGATGATTGCTCATATTGAAGCGAGTATAGATTATCCTGAATATGATATGGAAGAGTTAACGTATGAAACCGTAGAAAATAATACAAAGGAATTATTACAAAAGGTTCATTATTTAATTCAAACAGCAGATACAGGACGAATGATCCGAGAGGGAATTCAGACTGTTATTGTAGGAAAGCCAAATGTAGGAAAGTCTTCTTTACTCAATGCATTACTTCGTGAACAAAGGGCTATTGTAACAGATATTCCAGGAACGACTAGGGATGTATTAGAAGAGTATTTAACGATACAAGGAGTTCCTTTAAAAATTATGGATACAGCGGGAATTCGAGATACAGTTGATATTGTAGAACAAATAGGAGTAGAAAAATCAAAAGAATGGATTGAAAAAGCAGATTTAGTATTGGTGATGCTAGATGCATCTACAAGCATAACAGAAGAAGATAAGCAAATTTTTAATTTGATTCAAGGAAAACAAGTGATTGTATTGATAAATAAAACAGATTTGCCTAGAAAATTAAATATAGAGGATGTTTATTCTTATGTAAATAAAGAACAGGTTTTGGAATTATCTGTAAAAGAAGATTTGGGATTAGATCAGCTAGAAGATAGATTAAAAGAATTATTTTTTTCTGGTGATATTCAAGTCAAAGATCATGTTTTTATTACAAATGTACGGCATAAAGATTCTTTATTAAAAGCTAAAAAAAGTTTAGAAACAGTACTGGAAACTATTTCTTTAGCTATGCCAGAAGATTGCTTATCCATAGATCTACAAAGCGCGTATGAATATTTAGGAGAAATTACAGGCGATACGGTAGGGGAAAGTATTATTAATCAGATTTTTAGTCAATTTTGTTTAGGAAAATAAGGAGGTGTACGATGATGAAATATAATGCAGGTAATGTAGATGTTGTTGTTATTGGAGGAGGACATGCAGGGTGCGAAGCGGCTTTAGCTACGGCTCGTCTAGGATTTTCCACCCTTATGTTTGCCATTAGTTTAGATAGTATTGCTATGATGCCCTGTAATCCTAATATTGGAGGAACATCTAAAGGCCATTTGGTTAGAGAAATTGATGCTTTAGGTGGAGAAATGGGTAAAAATATTGATAAAACCTATCTTCAATCTAAAATGTTAAATACAGGCAAAGGGCCAGCTGTTCATTCTCTTCGAGCTCAAGCAGATAAGATTAAATATTCCTTAGAAATGAAAAAAACCTTAGAAAGTACAGAAAATCTTAGAATTTGTCAAGGCGAAGTAACCAATATATTAGTAGAAAATAAGAAAGTGATGGGTATAGAAACATTAAATGGAGCTATTTATCATTGTAAGGCGGTGATTATTGCTACAGGAACCTATTTAAAGGCACGTTGTGTATGTGGAGAGACTAGTATTCAAAGTGGTCCTAATGGTTTACAACCAGCTACACATTTAACTCAATGTTTACGCGATCTTGGTATGGAATTATATCGTTTTAAGACAGGAACACCTGCAAGATTGGATGGAAAATCTATTGACTTTAGTAAAATGATCGAGC
This sequence comes from Candidatus Epulonipiscium sp., assembly GCA_012524135.1. Taxonomy (GTDB): domain Bacteria; phylum Bacillota; class Clostridia; order Lachnospirales; family JAAYNZ01; genus JAAYNZ01. Next base: position 14,251 of record JAAYSE010000176.1, read on the forward strand.
AGCCAGGGGATCCTCATATTGTTCCTTTTTCTTTTGGAACACCTAGACAATCATTACATCGAGAACAGATTTCTTGTTGGTTAACGTATACCAATGAAAAAACACATGAAATTATTCGTAAAAATTTACACCGTTCTCCTATGTATGGAGGAGATATTAAAGGAACAGGAGTACGATATTGTCCTTCCATTGAAGATAAAATTGTTCGATTTGCGGATAAAGAAAAACATCAAGTTTTTCTAGAACCGGAATCGGAATATAATAATGAATGGTATGTTCAAGGTATGTCTAGCTCTTTACCAGAAGATGTCCAAATAGCTATGTTACGTACTTTACCAGGATTAGAACATTGTCAAGTGATGAGGATAGGGTATGCCATCGAGTATGATTGCCTCAATCCATTACAATTAAAACCAACTTTGGAATTTCATGATATAGATGGGCTTTTTAGTGCAGGTCAAATTAATGGTAGTTCTGGTTATGAAGAAGCAGCGGCACAAGGACTCATTGCAGGTATTAATGCAGCTCGAAAATTGCAAAAAAAAGAACCTTTTATTTTAGACCGTTCAGAAGGTTATATTGGAGTTTTAATTGATGATTTAGTAACAAAGGGAACAAAAGAACCTTATCGAATGATGACTTCAAGGGCTGAGTATCGACTTCTTCTACGTCAAGATAATGCAGATTTACGATTAATGGAACGAGGTTATGAAGTAGGATTAGTATCCAAAGAAAGATATGAATATATTGTACAAAAGAAAGAAAAAATTCAAGAAGAAATTCAAAGATTACGATCAACTAATGTAGGAACAAGTGCAGTAGTACAAGAATGTTTAAAAAAATATGGAAGTACACCATTAAAGTCTGGTACTACTTTAGAAGAATTATTAAGACGTCCAGAATTAGATTATGTGAAATTAGCGGAGATTGATCCGAAACGTCCTGATTTACCTTGGGATGTTCAAGAACAAGTCAATATTCAAGTAAAATATGAAGGATATATTACTCGTCAAATGAATCAAGTAAAACAATTTAAAAAATTAGAAACAAAAATGATTCCTTTAGATATTAATTATGAAGATGTTTATAGTTTACGTTTAGAGGCAAAACAAAAATTAAGCAAAATTCGTCCGGTATCTATCGGTCAAGCATCTAGAATTTCTGGTGTTTCTCCAGCAGATATATCTGTTCTTTTGGTTTATTTAGAACAAAGAAGGAGGAAGAAACAGTGACAGGTAAAGAAATAGTAATACAAGGTAGTCAAGAATTAGGGATTTCTTTATCAAGTGCACAAATAGAGCAATTCTATCAATATTATGAGCTGTTAGTAGAATGGAATCAAAAAATGAATTTGACTGCTATTATAGAAGAAAAAGAAGTGATGATTAAGCATTTTTTAGATTGTTTAACTGCTGCTGTAGATATCGATATAACTACTTGTCATACATTAATTGATGTAGGAACAGGTGCAGGATTTCCAGGAATCCCTTTAAAGATTGCTTATCCACATTTAGAAATAACATTAATGGACTCTTTAAAAAAACGTATAAATTTTTTAAAGATAATTCAAACAGAGCTAGGTCTTTCGAATGTTCATTGTATTCATGGACGTGCAGAAGACCTAGGTCAAAATCCTTTATATCGAGAGCAGTATGATCTTTGTGTTTCACGTGCAGTAGCGCAATTAGCTGTACTATATGAATACTCTCTTCCTTTTATTAAGGTAGGTGGAACCTTTTTAGCTTTAAAAGGACCAAATGTTGAAGAAGAACTTGTAGAAGGGCAAAAAGCATTACAAGTTTTAGGTGGAAAATTAGATCATACGACAACAATAGATCTTCCTTATAGTGATATTAGTCATAGTATTGTTCATATTATAAAAAACAGACATACGCCGACACAATATCCTAGAAAAGCAGGAAAACCAAGTAAAAAACCAATAATTTAATTTAGATTTTTGTCGGAATCCAAATTAAATGTAGAAATAAAAAGTTTTTTACAATTCTGACAAAATATTGCCCGCATTAAATATATGCTATACTAGGTGTATTATGAGAAAAAATGTCTGAATGATAATGGATAAGGAAGAAATGGGGGAGGAAAAGTGTTATCAATGTCAATAAATGAATTATCAGACCAATCGATTGCTTATATCCCAGTAGATAAGATTAGACCGAATCCTTACCAACCGAGAAGAACATTTGATCAAATGCAATTAGAAGAATTAGCTAGTTCTATACGAGAATTTGGTGTTTTACAACCGATTAGTGTTCGATACATGAATCATTCCAGTTATGAGTTAGTAGCAGGGGAACGTCGGCTTCGAGCTTGTAAGTTAGTTGGATTAAAAACAATTCCAGCTGTTGTTATGGAATTATCAGATCGAGATAGTGCCCTATTAGCTCTTATTGAAAATTTACAAAGAGAAAACTTAAAATTTTTAGAGGAATCAGAAGGCTATTTTAACTTAATTAGGGATTATGGATTAACACAAGAAGAACTGGCTACTAAGGTGGGCAAGAGTCAATCTACCATAGCCAATAAAATGCGTTTATTAAAATTACCACCTTTAGTAAAAAAAATGATTATTGATCATGATTTATCCGAGCGTCATTCTCGTGCATTGCTAAAAATACCGGAAGAACAGTTGCAACTCAGTATATTAAAAAAAATTATTGATGAAGGGTTAACGGTAAAGAAGACAGAAGCATTAGTAGAGCGAACTATTCAACGTTTAATGGATGAATCAAAAGGGAAAAAAGAACAAAAGGTAAAAGCGTATCTAAAAGATATTCGTCTTTTTACGAATACGATTCAACAAGCAATTGATGTGATGAAACAAGCAGGAGTTGAAGCTCATTATAAAATGCAAGAAAAAGATCATTGCTATGAAATTACGATTCAAATTCCGACAAAATAAGGATATAAAATGACTTTTTTCTAAAATATTTCCCAGGAAATATTTTAATTCGACAAGGAAGAAATCCCTCATATTTTAATGATAAAAGGAGAAAGATGCACAGGGGAATTGTGAAAAATGTAAAAAAATATAGTGTTAAGGGCATATCCTATCATAATGGTAATGAAGTGATCTTTGTAATGATAGGATATGCCATGTTTTATGGAGAACTTGTATTATTTTAAGAAATCTGTACATTGTTTGGTAATTATAGATGGTTTTCTTTTTTTATTCATTACTAAAATTTCATGCGATAAATTTTTAAAAGCCGAAGATGCATCGATATTCATAAAGTTCCCTATAAAAGAAGCTAGAGCATATCGAGCTTTGGGTCCTCCTATATGAGCCGAGTGATAATGGTTTCGAATGATGTCCTGAGTTACATTTTTTGGATGATAATATGCATAATTTTGTAAAAAATATTTACAGCCGTATCGAGAAGTGATACAATTATACAATAAAGTTCCTATAATGGGACTTTCCATAATTTTTTTAATCCATTGTTTTTTCAAAGTTGGGTAGGGAGCATCTTTATTAATTCCTATAGGACAAATAAAGATAATTTTTTTAAATAAGTGAGGATATTGATGACATGTCATGGTAGTAAAGGAACAAGATAAGGAATGAGCAATGACATGAGTTGGTTCTTGGATTACTTCTTGAATAAAATCACGAAGTAGTTGTACATATAAAAATGCAGTATAGGTCATTTTCGGTTTATCAGAAAATCCAAATCCTAATAAATCGATGCGATAAACGCGATACTTTTTTGACCATTCTTTAACATTTTGCTTCCATTCCAAAGAAGAACTTCCTGTACCGATTCCATGAATTAGTAGCAAAGGTTTTCCACTGCCTTCAACGGTATAGTATATATTTCCCCATTTCCACGAAAAAAAGGAGGCTGTTTTGGGATATGTTTTTCTCGTTTTATCAACTTTCCAAAAGATCCAACGATTATATAAGGTAATAAAGAAAATAGGTAGGAGAAATAAACTCCATCTTTTTTTATGATTTGATTTCATATAATCACTCCAATTTTATGATATAAGCATAGAAGTATATTCTTTCTTTATTATGACTCATTTAGAATAATATTTCAATGACCATTTTTATAGATATACTTGGAGTAAAATTAATAAGTAGTTGGAGTACATAAAGGGTGAACAAGAGATATGGTAAGAAAAAAGCTGAATATGAAAGTATTAGATGAAATAATTGAAGATACTATTCATCGTATTCAGGAAAGTCGAGATCAAATTTATGATATTCGTAACTATGCAGAAGAGGAATATAGACGAATTGAATCAGAACTTAAAGAATTACGATCTTATATTATGGAGACAACGCAATATGTTGAAGAATTAAGAAAAAAATTATCAAGTAGTAAGCAATATTTGATGAAAATTAGTAAAAACCATGAGAAATATACAGAAAAGGAAATGAAAATAGCTTATGAGATAGCAGATCAATACCGTATCCAATTAGCTGTTGTTCAAGAGAGAGAACAAGTTTTGATACAAAAACGAAATGGATTGGAAATACAATTAAAATCACTTCATAAAATTACAGAAAAAGCAGATCATATTAATAAAAATGTATCTCTTGCGATGGATGTATTGACAGAAAATCTAAAGAATCTTTCTACGCATATTGGAGAATTATATGAAACACGTACTTTAGGTATGAAGATTTTATATGCACAAGAAGAAGAACGACAACGAATTGCAAGAGAGATTCATGATGGGCCTGCTCAACTAATGTCTCATATGGTTTTAAAATCAGATCTATGTCTTAAATTATTAACGGTAGATACAGATCAATGTAAAGATGAATTATTAAATTTAAAGTATATGCTTCAAAAAAATATGGGAGATATTCGAAGAATTATTTATGATTTACGTCCTATGATATTAGATGATCTAGGATTAATTCCTGCTTTAGAAAGACATATTCAACAAGTAGAGGAAGTATCAGGATTTGATATTTATTTTAAAAAAGAATCTCCTACCTTTTTATTACCGCCTGCTCTTTCCTTAACATTATTTCGTATTGTTCAAGAAGCACTTAATAATGTAGTCAAACATGCCAAAGCAACTCAAGTATATATTCGACTTGGATTTTTAAAAGAATATATTGAACTTTTTATTAAGGATGATGGAATAGGTTTTAATGTCGAAGATAAAAAATTACGAGAAGAAGATGCAGCTGGTTTTGGATTATATGCAATGAAAGAAAGAGTTCATTTGTTGCAAGGAGAATTTGAAATACGTTCACAAATTGGATATGGAACTAGGTATTATATTCGAATACCTTTAACAGAAGAAATAAAGGGGGAATAAAAATGATTACCATCATGTTAGTTGATGATCATTCGATGGTACGACAAGGATTAAAACAACTCATAGAATTAGAAGATGATTTAGTTGTAATAGCACAAGCGGGAGATGGAAAAAAAGGAGTTCAAAAAGCTTTAGAAGTCCATCCAGATGTTATTCTTATGGATATTAATATGCCCAATATGAACGGTATTGAAGCTGTTCAGTTATTAAGGCAAAAAAAAGTTCATAGTAAAATTATTATGCTTACTTTACATAATGAAGTGAAATATTTAAATAAGACAGTAGAATTAGGCATCGATGGATATATATTAAAGGATTCTGGGGCTGATATTTTGATTTCAGCTATTCGTTGTGTATATAATGGAGAAACATATATGCAATCGAATATGGTTACTCCTCTAGTTGATCCATTGCAAGAGGATCAAGAAAAATATGAAACAGAGATGGTCAAAGAAAGAGAGACGCTAACAAAGCGAGAAATGGAAGTTTTATCTTTAATAACAGAGGGACTATTAAATAAAGAAATAGGTTATGAACTTCGTATTAGTGAAAAGACAGTCAAAAATCATATTTCTAATATATTTAGGAAATTAAATGTGAACGATCGAACACAAGCTGCTGTTTATGCGATTAAAAATAATATTATCTCTATATAAAAAACAACGATAGTTGATTTATCGTTGTTTTTTATATAGAGATAATAAGGACTTTTGAATGATACGAAAAAAAATCTCATATATTAATAGTAATGATGATTTTTAGAAAAAGGTGGCATTATATTAATAAAGAAATGAGGATTTTTATGCCAGATTTTATACGTGTCATTATGCAAATTTTAGCAATTTCCGGCGTTCAAATAATAGTAGAAGGTATTTTAAAACAATGGGGTAGGACAGAAATGATTAAAATTGTAAATTTACTTTGTTATATTGCTAGTTTTTATATTGTATGGCAGTTTTTTGATACCTATATTATAAAAGGTTTTCAAGAATGGATTCGTATATTACACTAAAAAAACACAATACTATACGGTATATAGAGAAAATCAAAAGTAGACAAATGAAAAAGGATTTTGTATAATACATATATATATTTATAACAAAATAGATTGGTGCGTTAAGTGTAAGAAAATAGAAGGGAAGAAATACATGATGGATTTGATACAAGAAATTACTCAACTATTGGACGTAGCTATTCCAGAGTTAAAGAAAGAAGAAATTATAGAGTTGATCGAAATTCCAGCACGAGTAGAAATGGGAGATTATGCGTTTCCTTGTTTTCGATTAGCTAAAATATATCGAAAGGCACCTGTAAAAATTGCACAAGAAATAGTTCAAAAAATTCCAGCATCGAAAGGGATTAAAAAAGTAGAAGCTGTTAGTGGATATATTAACTTTTTTATGAATCCAGCTCCTTTTGTGACTCAAGTACTTATTAATGTATTAGAACAAAAAGAAAAATATGGTTCATCTACAATAGGAAAAGGGAAAAATATCGTTATTGATTATTCAGCTCCTAATATTGCTAAACCTTTTCACATTGGACATCTTCGTTCTACCGTTATTGGAAATGCTTTATATCATATTCATAAATTTTTAGGATATCATTGTGTAGGGATCAATCATTTAGGGGATTGGGGTACCCAATTTGGAAAATTAATTGTAGCTTATAAAAATTGGGGTAGTAAAAAAGAAATTGAAGAAAAAGGTATTCCAGAACTGAATCGATTATATGTGAAATTTCATAGTGAGGCAGAAGAAAATCCTGAATTAGACGATGAGGCCAGAAATTGGTTTACTAAAATGGAACAAGGAGATCAAGAAGCTTTAGATTTATGGAAATGGTTCAAAGAAATTAGTTTAAAAGAATTTGAAAGAGTATATCATTTACTAGATGTTTCTTTTGATTCTTATGCAGGAGAAAGTTTTTATAATGATAAGATGGAACCTATCATCCAAGAATTAAGAGAAAAAAATTTATTAGAAAAAAGTGAAGGGGCAGAAATTGTAGACTTAAGTGAAGAAAATATGCCTCCTTGTTTAATTACTAAAAAAGATGGAAGTACTTTATACGCTACTAGAGATATTACAGCTGCTATTTATCGTAAAAAAACGTATGATTTTAGTCGCTGTATTTATATAACAGCATTAGAACAAAATTTACACTTTGCTCAATGGTTTAAAGTTATTGAGAAGATGGGATATGATTGGTATAGTCAATTGGTACATGTTCCTTTTGGAATGGTAAGTATGGAAACAGGAAAATTATCCACACGAAAAGGAAATGTTATTTTATTAGAAGATATTTTAAATGAAGCTATTGAAAAAACAAAAGAAATTATTGAAGAAAAAAATCCCGAATTAGAGGATAAAGAAGAAATCGCTAAAGCAGTAGGAATAGGAGCGATTGTTTTTAATGATCTTTACAATAATCGAATTAAAGATGTTATTTTTTCCTGGGATAAGATGTTGAATTTTGATGGAGAAACAGGTCCTTATGTTCAATATACTCATGCTCGTGCTTGTAGCGTATTAAAAAAATCAGGATTAGAAGCACAAGAGTACAAAGATCTATCTTTTGAATTATTAGATGACGAAGCTTCTATTCAAGTATGTAAAGTATTAGAAGGATTTCCAAAGGTAATTCAAGAAGCAGCTAATAAGTTAGAACCTTCACTTATTTCACGTCGCATTATGGATTTAGCTCAATCTTTTAATAAATTTTATCATGAATGTCCGATATTAACCGCAGAAGAAGAAACGAAGAAAGCAAGAGTAGCGTTAGTAAAAGCAGTACAAGTTGTATTATGTAGTGGATTAGGTTTATTAGGTATTCATGCGCCAGAACGAATGTAATAGATAGTTAGTATGGGAGGAATTAAGCGTGAAAAAAATTCAATTGCTCTATAACCCCATGGCAGGAGACAGAAGTTTTCGATATGATTTAGATCATGTATTAGCTAAGTTTACAGCAGCCGGATATCAACTTTCTATTTATAGAAGCGAAGAAAAAGGAAGTATGAAAA
>JAAYSE010000025.1 GCA_012524135.1 Candidatus Epulonipiscium sp.
AATAAACATTACGATCGCTTTGGTAAAGCAGACGTGAGATTCCGATTAGACTGGAGTCGTAGTTATATTCGATTAGATGTTATTATTGATAGGGATAAATGGGATGAATTTAGTAAAAGTGATAAAAAATCATATTTACAAGATATTTATAGAGAAATCGATTATGATTTTCCAGAAGAAGAAGTGGAAGGTTATATAGAAGATGATGATTCTGGAAAAGTTATTGATGAATTTGAAATTGATTCTAGAGGTAATGTGTATTTCCGTTAAAAGTTAAAGTTTTTGCAAGGACAGATAATGTTGAGCTTTTAACATTTCTGTCCTGTTTTTTATGAATAAAAGTGATGTATAAAGATCATCAAAAAATTTATTGGGTGGGAGATATACTATGGGATCTAGAAAAACGATCCAAATTACGGATACATTACATGGAACAATCAATTTAATGCCTTTAGAAAAAGAAATAATTTCAACTCAAATATTTAATAGACTACATAATATTTCACAAAATTCTACGGTGTATTTAACATTTCCTGCAAATAGGACGAAACGATTTGAACATTCGATTGGAACGATGGAGTTGTGTGGGGAAATTTATTGTAATGCCTTGGGTAATGCAGACAAGAAGACAATAGATCAATTTTTTTATGAAATTCATCAAGTGATCAGTAAGATCTTAGATAAAATCATGGGTAAAAATGCATCGGCCTATAGAAATATAGTAGGAGATAGAAACTTGCAAAGTAAACGTAATTTACAAGCGATTCTTAATAGTATCGGTCAAGATATTAACCAAAGTATATATAGTACTTACAGTAAAAGTATACCTTATAATATTGAAGAAAAGGATGTTGGAGCATATATTATTGTATTTCAAGCGATTCGTATCAGTGCATTGTTACATGATGTAGGACATCCCCCCTTTAGTCATATTGTAGAATCTGCATTAAATGAAATTTATCAAGAAGTAATTCGTATAGATCCTTTTAGTAGAAATAATAGACAAAAAGAATTTATAGAGATCATGAAAAATTATTTTGAAGATGGATCACAATTGCATGAACGTATTGGACATATTATATCGGATAAAATATTAGATAGTTTGATGGTTCCCTTAGAGGTATCTACCATACCAGATGAAGATAAACTTTCATGGCAATTATTTCAGGTGATGATTAAAGAATTTGTTTCTTATATTTTTTATGAAAAATATCCAATATGTAAAAATATACATGCTATTATTGATGGTCCATTGGATGGGGATCGATTGGATTATGTTGCGAGGGATCCTATTAATTCTGGCTTACATACGGGTAAGATTGAATATGAGAGATTATTTAATTCCATTCGATTAATTGAATTTGAGGGAGATTTCTTTTTTGCTCCTGCCACAAAATCGATCGATACCATAGAAGATTTTTTTAACAGAAGATGGGATTTGTATAAACGAATTATATTTCATCATCGGGTGATAAAAACCGATTATTTATTACATGATTGTGTGAAAGAATTGTCTCTTAGGTATTTGGAAAAAGAAGTAGAAGAAGAGGAAGAGGAAATGGGTATTTTACCCTATGATATTTCGGGGATATGGAAAGCTATTCGGCATAATCCATCGCATGAAGTATTTTTTGATTCTTTGATCCAGTGGGATGATGGTTGGTTGATGACTATACTTAAAAAACATTATTTTGAAGATTTTAGAGAAGATACATCGAATGATATTCTTAAGTTTAAATTAGAAGAATTGTTAGCCAATAAAAAATATTATTATTCAATTATTAAAAAGCCTGAAGATT
>JAAYSE010000026.1 GCA_012524135.1 Candidatus Epulonipiscium sp.
AGTATTTGGAAGAAGATCTTTAAAAAATGAAAGGATGGCTTTAAGTTTAAAGAGAAATAAAGATTATTAGTTGGAAGGATGATATTATAATGAAATGTACTGATGAAGTGTTATTTAAGGATGTAGAAGTAAATATTACTGATATAGATCAAGCATTATTAAATATTGATAATAAAGTAAGATCCAATTTATTTAGTTGGAATGGTCAATTTTCTCCACAATTTATAGAAGTTATGTTAAATCAATATGCAGAAGAAGGATATAGATTGTATGATCCATTTGTAGGGTCTGGAACAACTTTATATGAGTGTTCTAGAATGGGTATTGAAGGGATAGGTATGGAATTAAATCCTTCAGCTTATTATATGGCTAAGATATATGAATTATCTAAGTTTAGCATTAAGGATAGAGAAGATATTATTGCAAAAACACAAGACATTATTGATGATATTTCAAATGAAGATATGATTATAGAAACAATTGTTAATGAAATTAAAAGCAATAATAATACTAAGAATATTTTATCACTTTTGATTATATTAATGGATATTTACAAAAATAAAGTAACTTTTAAACTGTTGAATGATAAGTGGAATAATTTAAAAGAAATTATAATGAAAATTCCTTTTAGTGAAAAAGAAATGAAAGTTATTCTTGGTGATTCCAGGTACTCTGAAATAGAGGGTAATTCTGTGGATTTAGTTTTAACTTCACCTCCATATATAAATGTATTTAATTATCATCAGAATTATAGAAGATCAGTTGAAGTGTTGGGGTATGATGTATTAAAAATTGCGAGAAAAGAATTAGGATCAAATAGGAAAAATAGAGGAAATAGATTTTTGACGGTTGTTGAATATTGTATAGATATGTCTTTAACGATAAGGGATATGATAAGAGTTGGTAAAGAAAAATCTAGATTTATTTTAGTAGTTGGACGAGAATCTAATGTCCTTACTCTTAGTTTTTCAAACAGTGAGTTAATTTATAATATATGCAATGATATCTTTGGATTAGATTTTGTAATAAGGCAAGAAAGAGTTTTTAAAAATAGATTTGGAAGAATGATTTATGAGGATATACTACATTTTAAAAATAATAAAATAAATTACAATTCATTAAGTGAAGAAGAAATTATAAATAAATCTAGAAATATTGCGAAAAATATGTTGAAACAAAAGTTGAAAATGGTAGATGATGAGTATAAAAATTATGAATTGCTTGTTGCAGCGATAGATAGAGCAGATAAGGTAAATAAATCGGAGGTGTAATTGTGATTAGAGGTGTTCATGGAGAGAAACTAGTTTCTGTTTTAAATAGTGATAAATTACCAGTAGATGAAGTTGAAAGAATTGAAGATGCAATAAAGGTATATGATGATTGGATAATAGAACTTAATGAAGCAGATGGAGATAGTGTAACAGATTTAATATTTAACATGGTAGAACTTTTAAATGAATATAAAAGATTTATAGATCTAGATTTGATCTTTGATAGTCCGAACGATTTTTTGCATAGGCAAAAAGGCCAATTGAAGTTAGATAATACTGTTACAGAGGAATTTTTACCGATCCTAGCAAAAAAATGCATTATTAAGGAATTTGGAAGTTTTAATGCTGATATAGGGGCACAAACACAAACTTTTTCATCAGCACATTTTGCCTCTAGTTTGAGTAACTCTACAATAGGTGGAGGTATGAATATTCGAACAAAAGACCAAGATTTTGCAATGAGCAGAAGATTGTATATAAAATCTTCTTATGATCCTGAATTTGATCCTAATGATACTCTTAATATAACTACTAATATAGGATATGTTTTAGCAGAATTAAAAACAAACTTAGATAAGACGATGTTTCAGGAGGCTTCTGCTACTGCTTATGATGTAAAAAGAGCTGTGTCGGGAGCGAAATATTATTTATTATGTGATTATTTAGATATGACACCCATTAGTACAGCTACTACAGAAATAGATGAGGTTCTTATATTAAGAAAAACTAGAAGAATAGGATCACATATTCGTAGAAAATTCAGTACATATGCTGGTCGTATGGAATTAAGAGATTTTTATGTTGAATATTTGGATAGTAATCCTTATTCAGCTGATATAATAACAAGATTTATCGAGCATATTTTTTCTCAAGTTATAGATGAAGAACTTATAGAAGAGAGTATTTTGGATGTAGGCTACTTTTAATTATTATAATTTTTTATTGAGAGTACAAATAGAAAGGAGATAAAAAATGGATAATACGCAACTTATTAATTTAGCAACTAAAACTGCAGATATCTTTATAAAAAATACTACCGAAACTATTTTTAGAAGAATAGATGCAGCCAAAGATGATAGTGATAAAGAAAAGACAATACTAAGATTAGAAGAAATCATAAAGGAATTAATTGAAGAACGAAATGAATTAGATAAAATAATAAAAGAATATGATGAATTATTAGGCATGCAAAAAATATCAGAAAAAGATATAAATTATATTACAGAAAACATTGTACCTATAGTTTCTGATTTTCTTGAAAGTGATTTAGTAAGTGGTGATGAAAATATAAATAAGGATGAAATTAATCAGATAATTGATGTGCTGAAACCTTTATTGTCAATTGAAACATTTACAATATTACAACTTATAGGATTTAACTTTAGAGAAGCTATTGGAATACCTCTCACAAAGCTAGTAAATAAAAGCATAGATAAAGAAGATAAAGAAAATATTAATTATCAATATGCTGTATCAGTTAACAAAAAGGAAGAAGAATTATTTAAACTTTTACAAACGGAAGAAGGAAGAGCAATCTATAAGGAATTGACAAAACCTCAGGAAAGTTAAAATTAATATTTAAATAATGTTTTTGTCCATTATAATTAAAAAACAAAAGCCAAAACAAATTTAAATTTTTATTTTAGTTGGCTTTTGGTAATGAAAAGCCAATAGACAAAATAGAAAAGTCAAGGAGGAAAAGGTGGAGATTTTTTAAATGAATTTTTAAAAAAAATACTACCTGATCCTTTACTTTTCTAAGCGACTATAGCCAATGAATTTTTTTAACTAGTTGGCGATGGTCGTTTTTTTGTTTTCTTTTTTCCGTAAAAAAGAAAGGTTTTGTTTTTTGCAAGTGATGATTTATCACTTGCTTCAGCTGAAAGCTGAATGGTTTTAGCTGTCGGCAGACCTCACACCTTACATTGTAAGGTATAGTGTGTTATACTTTACATGGAAGCTACCCCGAATATTGTATATACATTAGGTTTTTGAAGGAGTGATTTTATGTCAATGATAGTTGCTAGAATGCAAAAGATGA
>JAAYSE010000027.1 GCA_012524135.1 Candidatus Epulonipiscium sp.
AAAATGAATCAATTTTTTAGATAATAGTACAAATAGGATTTATTTTAAAAATGTATTTTATAATAATTCCATAAAAAAATAAATAAAAATCTAAAATAATGGTCAGTGTGCATTAAAAAGTAAAAAAAGTCCATCTTTAAGTAAAGAATATCCGTTCAAATGGAAAAGAAAGTTTTCTATAATAAAAGTATCAAATATATTAGGGAGGAATGGATATGAAAAAGTTATGGACATTTGTATTCTTAGCCATGATGACATTGACGTTAGTTGCGTGTGGTAATACTAGTGAGCCTAAGCAAGAAGTGGTAAACGAGGAACAACAAGGGGGAGAAAAAGATAAACAAGAAAAAGAAGAGATAACATTAACGTTGTGGAGTATTGCAACAGAGAGTGATTCTTTTCATCCTGCTTATACAAAAGCTATTGAAGATTTTGAAAAGGATTATCCGGGGGTAAAAATTGTACATGAAACTTTTGAAAATGAATCTTATAAAACAAAGATAAAATCTGCAGTAGCTGCAAATGAATTACCAGATATTTTTTATACTTGGGGTGGAGGATTTTCAACATCCTTTGTAGAATCGGGAAAGGTTTTAGATTTAGATAATTATTATATAGATGAATTTAAAGCTCAACTACCGAAAGCTGCATTAAATAATGCTACTTATAATGAAAAATTATATGGAGTTACTTATACTACTCCTGTATCTTGTTTGTTTTATAATAAAAAGATGTATGATCAATATGGTTTAAAAGCTCCTGAAACATGGGAAGAGTTAGTAGAGGTTTGTCAAACTTTTATTGAGAATGGTATTACTCCTTTTGGAGTTAGTGTAAAAGATGTTTGGGTATTAGCTATGTGTCACGATGCATTTACTTTAAAATCCGCAGGACCAGAAAAAACAGCAGCAGCTATTACAAAAAATGGTATTAGTTATGAAGAGCCAGATTTTCTTGCTTCTGCAACTAAATTAAAAGAACTTATAGATATGGGAGCTTTTATAGAAGGGGCTACAGGTTTATCCAATGATGAAGCAAGTGCATTATTCTATGATGGAACAGTACCGATGTATATTACAGGAAGTTGGATGGGTGGATCTATCTTGACAGATGCAGAAAATCCTGAAGACTTTGATGTTGCTCGTATTCCGGTGCTTAATGATAAAAATGCTAAAATAACAGATTTTATGGGAGGAGCAGCTGATACATTAATGGTTGCTCAATCAACAAAACATCCAGATCTTGCAGGTAAAGCTGTGTTTGAATTAGCTCGTAGTATTTCTAAATATGCTTATTTAGATGGTGCAGGAATTGCTGCGTGGGAAGTGGATTATGATGATAGTTCTGTAAATCCTATAACAAAGAAAATTGCAGAATATGCTGGTAATGCTACTTCATTTACTTTATGGTTTGATACTTTAATGGCGGCAGAAGATGCAGGAGAATATTTAGCCTTATTACAAGAACTATATGTTGAAAATATTACGCCTGAGGAATTTGTTCAAAATATGGCAAGACAATTAGAAAATTAATATTTTTAAATATATAGATAGTCTAATCGATCATTAAAAACAAGCCAATTATAAATTAAGTGTATATTATTGGCGAATGTGTGCAACTTTTGTCTCCCCTGTTTTCACTTTAAGGAAATTCTTTTTTTGATACAAACTATGTCAAAAAAGAGTTAAGTAATTTATTGAGTTTTAGAGGAAAAGCTTCATTTTATACTTAAAGCAACAGGAGGGACAATTGGAGCATGAAATGATCAGTAGATCTATTTTGCAAATTCAATGATAGAGATGGATATCTAGTAAAGAAATGTTTTGATGGGATATTATTTTATAGGATGCGGATATTTGATACTTAATGATGGGAGGACAGACAATGGATAAAGTCATGAAAAATAAAACTGCAATCTTCCTATTTATGTTTCCGGCTACTTTTTTATTTATTGCTATTATTGGCGTACCGATTTTTATGTCGGTACACTATAGTTTATTAGATTGGAATGGGATTACAGAAGGTACTTTTATTGGTTTTCAAAATTATATAGAGTTGTTTAAAAGTCCATCTATTCGATTTGTAAAGGTGATTGGAAATGCGTTTTTATTGGCAATATTATCTGTTTTTATACAGTTACCACTTGCTTTATGGTTAGCTATATCATTGGCTCGGGGAATTAAAGGAGAACGTTTTTTTGTAACTATATTTTTTATTCCTGTTTTGATTTCTACAGTAGTGATTGGGCAACTTTGGTTAAAGATTTATAATCCACAATATGGCATTATTAATGCTGGACTTCGAGCGATAGGATTTGATCATTTAACAAGAACTTGGTTAGGAGATCAAAAAACAGCATTGTTTGCGGTTTTTGTCCCTATTCTTTGGCAATATGTGGGATATCATATGTTATTGATGTATGCAGGTATTAAATCTATTTCTTCCAGTATTAATGAAGCAGCTATGATTGATGGAGCAGAAGGATGGCAGATGTCAAAGTATATTACTATTCCTTTATTAAAACCTGTATTACAGGTATGTGTAATTTTTGCAGTTACAGGTTCTTTAAAGGCTTTCGATTTAATCTATGTTTTAACCAATGGTGGACCAGCACATGCGAGTGAAGTTCCTAGTACTTTAATGGTTTCTATGATTTTTGGAAGAAATCGATATGGTTTTGGTAGTGCTATTGCAATCTGTATTATTTTTTTATGTTTCTTTTTTGCAATTCTAATAAAGAAATTTTTTAGAACGGAGGTAGAATAAATGCATAGAAAAAAAGTAAAAAAAAGCAAAAAAATTACCTTTATCGTTCTATGTATCTGGGCTATTATACAAATTTTTCCTTTGTACTGGATGTTGACGTTTTCGTTAAAAGATAATAGTGAAATTTTTGGAGAAAATATCATTGGATTACCTAAAAAATGGTTATGGTCTAATTATCAAGTAGCTTTAACAACAGGAAATATGGCCAGATATTTTTTAAATAGTACGATTGTTACAGTAGGAACTATTTTTTTAACTACAATTGCAGCTTTAATGGCAACATATGCTTTAAAACGCATGGTTTGGAGAGGCCAAGAAACAGCCAATAATATTTTTATGCTTGGGCTTACGGTACCTATTCATGCAGCTATTTTACCTGTATTTATTATGTTACGTAATTTAAAGATGACTAATTCTTATCAAGCACTTATTTTGCCTTATTCAGCATTTGCTCTTGCAATGGCTATTTTAATTAGTAATAGTTTTATTGATAATATACCAAGAGAATTAGAAGAAGCAGCATGTATAGATGGTTGTAGTATATACGGGATATTTTGGCATATTATTTTACCGTTAATGAAGCCTGCTTTATCTACGATTGGCATTTTTATATTTTTACAAGCATGGAATGAATTGATGTTTGCAGTTATTTTTATTAGTGATTCTACGTATCGTACGTTGTCTGTAGGAATTCAAACATTATCTGGTTCTTATACAACTTCTTGGGGGCCTATTGGAGCTGCATTAGTAATTGCTACTTTTCCAACATTATTTTTATATAGTTTTATGAGTCAAAAAATTCAAGAAAGTTTAGTTATTGGGGCTGTTAAAGGTTAGGAGGATTTAGGTATGTATGAGAAAAAAGCAAAAGAATTGGTAAGTAAAATGACGTTAGAAGAGAAGGCTAGTCAGTTAACTTATCATTCACCTGCTATTCCAAGGTTAAATATTCCGTCCTATAATTGGTGGAATGAGGCTTTACATGGGGTTGCTCGTGCGGGAACAGCAACTAGTTTTCCGCAAGCTATTGGATTGGCTGCTATATTTGATGAAGAATTCTTGAAAAAAATTGCAGATATTATTGCAACAGAGGGAAGAGCAAAATATAATCAAAGTGCTAAACATGGTGATCGAGATATTTATAAGGGACTAACTTTTTGGTCGCCAAATGTTAATATCTTTCGAGATCCTAGATGGGGAAGAGGTCATGAAACATACGGAGAAGATCCTTTTTTATCTGCTCGACTAGGAGTTGCTTTTATAAAAGGACTTCAAGGAGAAGGTAAGCATATGAAGTCAGCTGCTTGTGCAAAACATTTTGCCGTTCATAGTGGACCAGAAGATTTACGTCATGAATTTAATGCAGAAGTTTCAGCAAAGGATTTATGGGAAACTTATCTTCCAGCATTTGAAGCTTGTGTTAAAGAGGCACAAGTAGAGAGTATAATGGGGGCTTATAATCGAACAAATGGGGAACCTTGTTGTGGTAGTTTTTTCTTATTACGAGATATTTTGAGAGAACAATGGAATTTTAAAGGACATGTGGTATCGGATTGTTGGGCAATTAAAGATTTTCATATGCATCATGGAGTTACTTCCACCGCTGAAGAATCAGCAGCATTAGCGATGAATGCAGGATGTGATTTGAATTGTGGCAATATTTATTTATATATTCTTATTGCCTATCAAAAAGGATTAGTTTCTGAAGAACAAATTACAAGAGCGGCAGAAAGACTATTTACGACTCGATATAAATTAGGATTATTTGAGGGTAGTGAATACGATGATATTCCTTATGAAGTTGTGGAAAGTAAAGAACATATAGAATTAGCTATTGAAGCAGCAAGAAAAAGTGTGGTATTATTAAAGAATGATGGGATCCTACCGATTGATAAAAATAGAATTCAAACGATCGGTGTCATAGGACCAAATGCTAATAGTCGATTAGTTTTAAAAGGAAATTATTATGGAACTTCTTCTCGATATATTACCGTTTTAGAAGGAATTCAAGATGAGTTAGGAGATGAGGTTCGAGTTTTATTTGCTAAAGGATGTGAATTAGTCCAAGATCGAACAGAGAGTTTGGCTATGGAAAATGATCGATTGATGGAAGCGGTTACGGTTGCAGAACATAGTGATTTTGTTATTTTATGTTTGGGATTAGATGAAACTCTAGAAGGTGAGGAATTAGATCAAGGTAATAATGTAGGTTCAGGCGATAAAAAAGATCTTGAGCTTCCTAAAGTTCAAAAGTTACTATTAAAAAAAATAGTAGAGGTTGGAAAACCAGTAATACTCTGTCATATGGCGGGGAGTGCTATGAATTTATCTTATGCTCAAGAACATTGCAATGGTATTTTACATGCTTGGTATCCAGGAGCAAGAGGTGGAAAGGCTATTGCAGATATTTTATTTGGACATACTTCACCTTCAGGGAAATTGCCTATTACTTTCTATCGTTCTTTAGAAAACTTACCTGAATTTACGGATTATTCGATGAAAAAAAGAACGTATCGTTATATTGAAGAAGAACCATTGTATTCTTTCGGTTATGGTTTGACCTATGGAGATGTGGTTTGTACAGGAGGAGAAATTATTTCTGATATAGAGCCAGGGAAAGATATTCAAGTAAAGGTGAGTGTAAAAAATCAAGGAAGTATGTATACTGAGGATGTTATACAGGCTTATATTAAAGATGAAGAATCTAAATATGCAATTCCTAATGTTAGTTTATGTGGATTTCAGAGAATAGGTCTTGTTCCTAAAGAAGAAAAAGAGATTCATATGACCATTCCTTGGAATTCGTTAATGGTAGTAGATGAAGAAGGAAATCGAAAGATCGATAGTAAAAAGTTTCGTTTATATTTTGCCACTTTCCAGCCAGATTCAAGGAGTATGGCGTTAACTGGGAAAGAACCGATTATGCTTTCTCTTATTTTAGAATAGAATGGATTAGAAAATATAATCCTACTCTGCTGGATAGAGTAGGATTATTTATATTATGAGGGATTTTTATGAGAAAAAATATTCGAATGATTAAAAAACATTCAAAATGGAAGCAGTGGTTTTTAGAATTAAAATTGAAACAAAAAGTAAGATATTTATTTTTATTGATCATCAGTATTTACTTAATCGTATTTTTCATCCTATATTCAGTAATTATTAAAAAAAATATGTTGAACTATACTTTAGAAAATAACTGGAATACGATGATTTCCATTTCCAATAATTTAAATGCAGAATTAAATACTATAAGCCATATGAGTCAATTGATTATGAATAATAAAGATGTCATAAGTTATTTGAAAAACACAGAAAAACAAGAGTTAAGATATGCACATAATGCAGTTAGTGTAATTCATGATATTACGAATGTATTTAATAATATATCCTCCGTATTTATTTTTAAGAATGATAAGACGTATATTAATGTTAGTAATGGAATTACAAAAGTTAATGAGGATATTATGTTGCAATCAGGATGGTATAAAGAAATAAAAGATCGTAGTGGAGGGTATGTAATTAGGATTAATGGAGGAGGTTTATTTACTACTTTACAGGGCAAACCTGTAATTACTTTACTTCGAGTTATTAATGATTTAGAAACACAAAAACCGATTGGAATGATTGCTATTAATGTATCAACATATATGTTAGAACAAACATATAAGGATGTAAATAATAAATATTTTTGTTATTATGATAATAAAAGCAATCTTTTATCTTCTAAGGTAGCCATAGAAGAATTACAAAATGTTCAATTTGGTAAAGAACAATTTAATCAAAAAACAATTGGAAATAATGCTATATTATCTTATTATCGTATACCAAATACTCCATTTATTATTACAGCTTATGAGAAATTAAGCTTTGGAAAAGTTATGTCAGAAGAAACAGGGAAGATTTTATTTATTGTAACCTTTATAACGATTCTATCCTTAATATTTATTAGTTTATTTATTTCAAGATATATTACTACCCCTATAGAACGTTTAGTTCAGTCTATGGATTCAGTTAAGACAGGATGGTTAAGAAGATTAAGCTTATCTTTACCGAATGATGAAATAGGGGATTTAAAAGATAGTTATAATGAAATGCTTGTAGAAATCAATTCATTGATTAATAAATTACTTGAAAAAGAAAAAGTGATACAGAAGGCAGAATTAGAAGTGTTACAAGAGCAAATGAAACCACATTTTTTATATAACACTCTAGAGACGATTGAATATTTAGCACTTACAGGATCGAAAGAAAGTGTATATGATGCATTACATACGCTAGGTAATTTTTACCGAAAATTTTTAAGTAAGGGTAGCAAAGAAATATCTATAGCAACAGAAATATCCATAGTAAAAGATTACCTTAAACTTCAAAAACTCCGATATGGTGATATTTTTGAAGATATATATGAAGTAGAGAAAGAACTTTTAGAGATTTATATTCCTAAATTAATTCTTCAACCGTTAGTTGAAAATAGTTTATATCATGGAATTCGTTTAAAAGGTGAAAAAGGAATTATTAAGATCTCCGTATATTCAAAAGAAGATTATATTTATATTGAAGTATATGATAATGGTATAGGGATGTCAGAAGAAAAATTAGAAAAAATTATCCATGAAGAAGATCATAAAAGTTTTGGAATAAAAGGAACAATGGAAAGAATAAAATATTATTACAATCAAGAAGATGTTTTTAAAATTAGTAGTAAAGAAGGGGAATATACAAAGATTTATATAAAAATTCCTTGGAATAGGGGGATTTAAATGTATAGAGTGATGATTATTGATGATGAAAAAATGCTTAGAAACTTATTGAAAATCACAATTAAATGGGATGCATTAGGTTTTCAAGTAGTGGGGGAAGCAGCGAGTGGAATTGAGGCTATTAATATAATGGATGAAATTAAGCCTGATATTGTATTTGTAGATATTCGAATGCCTTTTATGGATGGTATTGAATTTTCAAGATTTGCCATCAGACAATATCCAAGATTAAAAATTGTTATTTTAACTGCACATGACGATTTTGAATATGCAAGACAATGTGTTGGAATAGGAGTTTGTGAATATTTATTAAAACCGATTGATCGAGTAGCTATTAATGAAATTTTAATAAAGCTAAAAAAACAATTAGATGAAGAAAGTCCAGAAGATACAGAAATAGAAATAGATATAGAAGAAAATTCTGTTATTCGTAAGATTAAAAAATATTTAATCAATCACTATGCAGATCCAGAATTAAATTTAACTTCTGTTGCTATGAAGTTTGGTTTTAATGCCAGTTATTTAAGTAGGATATTTAAAGAAAGAACAGGAACTTCTTTTGTAGATTTCTTAAATGGATGTAGAATGGAACGGGCCATTAGTCTTGCCAAAGAGGACAAATATATGTATCAGATTGCTAAGAAAGTTGGAATTCCAGATCCTAATTATTTTGGTAAATGTTTTAAAAAATATACAGGGAAAACATATTCGGATTTTATAAAAAAATAAAAAGTATTAGCATGAACTTTTAAAATTGATAAATAGTTTTAAAAACTAAAGGATATCAAAAATAAAATAGTTCATGCATTTTGGTACATTTAAATTTAAAAATGCAAGGAAAGATAATAATTTTATAGGTGGTAAAATAAAATGATTCATGTGGTAGCAGGTATTATTAATAAAAATGGGAAGATTTTAATTTGTCAAAGAGGAGAAGGTGGAGTATGTGCAAACCTTTGGGAATTTCCTGGAGGAAAATTAGAGGCAGGAGAAACAGTAAAAGAATGTTTGATTCGAGAGTGTAAGGAAGAGTTAGATGTAGAAATAGAAATAAAAGGTCTTTTTACAGAATCAACATACAAGTATCCTAAAATAGAGATATATTTTACTTTTTTCAGTGCAGAAATTATTAGAGGAAAACCTAAGAGGAAGGTTCATAAAGATATTCGATGGATAGTAGCAAAAGAATTAAAAAAATATAAATTTTGTCCTGCTAATAAAGAAGTTATAAAAAAACTAGAGACTGGAAATACATATTAAAAATAATT
>JAAYSE010000177.1 GCA_012524135.1 Candidatus Epulonipiscium sp.
AGTATAGATGAAATAAAAGTAATTCAATTCGAGTATTATATGATAAAAAAAGTCAAGAAGGATTTTATGATTCTTCTTGGCTTTTTTACATTCTTTTTAATGTAGTTTAGAGATATTTAAGTTCAAGTTGGATTTTCTATTTGAAAAGTTATAGTTGGAGTAAAGAGATACTGAAAGTGTTTTAATGGATGCGATTGTTGAATGGTTATAATAAAGAAAATATAAAAATAAGATATAAACTTTATTTTGTAATAGAGTATATGGTGACAAAATTCATTTTTAATACATATAGTATTATAGAAACCTCTATATTTATTACCATCACTTATAAGAGTAGATGGTTTTCTGCTTTTTAGGGTGTTTATATTAAAGGGTAAAGGAGGGGTACTATGGATATTATTTTGTTAGCTATTTCAATTAGCTTAGATAGCTTAGGAATTGGTGCTAGCTATGGTATTAAAAAAATCAAAATTAAGCCTTTTTCTATATTAATTATCGTTGGTATTTCTATTGCATTTTTAATAGGAAGTTTTTTTGTTGGGCAATTATGTTTAGTATTTATTTCTGCTAATATTATGAAAAAAGTTGGATCTATTTTACTTATTCTTTTTGGAAGTTATCTATTATCACAAGCTATTTGGCATAAACAATTTTCTAATTTAACAAATCCAATTATTCTAAAAAAATGGAAGATTAAATCTCTTAATATTATCGTTAATATTATACAAGAACCCATTTTCTGTGATATGGATCAGTCAGGATCTATTGATGGTAGGGAAGCTTTATATATAGGGATAGCACTTGCTTTAGATACAATTGTAGTGGGACTTTCAGCATCTGTTTATGAGATTCATTTAGGTTGGTTTATACTAGCGTTGGCATTTATTAATACTGTTTTTTTGAAATTAGGATCTTATTTAGGTGAAAAAAGTAGTGTCTTTTTTTCAGAACAGACACTTAAAATAATTTCTAGTATTATTATATTAGCATTAGGAGTAATTAAGATGTGGTAAAAAATATGAATAAGTTAAAAAATCCAGTTATTTTGCAAAAGTAACTGGATTTTATTTTGTTTTTGATAAGGAAGCTCTTTTTTGATATCAGCATCTTATCAAAAAAGAACTAAGTAATTCATTGAATCTTAAGAAACAAAACTCAATTTTCTACCTAAGAAAGTAGCAGGTCGAGTAAATATAGATATGGGTTATAAGATATTTAAATTTATAAATTGGATATCTATAATTAGATTATATATTTTTCAATAGTATATTATATATTTTAAAATGAAAGTGAAGAACACTTTTTGTGAAAATATAGCCAATCATAAAAATAAATGATATAATAAAATATAAGATATATATACAACATTAGGAGTGGACAGTATGAAAAAACAAAGACATTTTTTTCTTCTGATTTTTTTATTATTGGTGGGATGTCATTCATCTGACAAAAACTTAGAACAGGACTCAGTAATTACCATAAAAGATTCTGTTTCTGTAACGGACCAAGAAATTATTCAGGAGGTTGAAAAAGAAGTAGATCAAAAAACAATAAAAGATAAAGAAATAATAAAAGATAAAGAAATAATAAAAAATAACGATATTAATATAGAAGATAATATTTTAAAGGATAATAAGATGGATGGGTATAAAGAAAAGGATGAAGTACTGGAACAGGAACTACCGAAAAAATCTCAATATTCCAATGATAAAAAAAGTTGGTGGTTTCGACGAAATCAAGAGCATATACCCCCTAGTGCCCAAGAAGAGATTATAATAGAAGACTTTGATACTTATTATTTAGGCAATACAGAGGAGAAGGTTATTTATTTAACCTTTGATGAAGGTTATGAAAATGGTTATACTTCTCAAATTTTAGATATATTAAAAGAAAATGAAATACAGGCAGCTTTTTTTGTTACACAACCCTATGTGAAACAACAACAAGATTTGGTTCAACGTATGATTGATGAAGGACATGTAGTTGGTAATCATAGTATTACTCATCCAGATTTAACTACTCTTTCAGATGAACAGGTGATTCATGAAATAAAAGGAATGGAAGAATACTACCAAGAAGTAATGGGACAATCTATGGATCCTTTTTTTCGACCACCTTCAGGTAATTATAGTGAAAGAACATTAAAGTTAACTCAAGAGGTAGGATATAAAACAATTTTTTGGAGTATGGCATATCAAGATTGGGATATTAATAATCAACCAGGGAAAGAAACTGCATATAAACATGTAATGGACAATCACCATTCAGGAGCTATTATTTTACTTCACGCTGTATCTCAGTCAAATACAGAGGCATTAGACCAAATTTTACAAGATTTGAAACAAGAAGGATATCAGTTTAAGAGTTTATATGACTTGCCATAGAAAAAACATAGAATGATTCCTAGGAAATAGGAGAAAAGGAGATGGCAAATGAGAATAAAAATCACAGATCAAATGGTAAAAGCTTTACAGACCAATCGAGTGTATCTATCATTATCTCCTCAAGATCGAGGATACATCTATGATTTATGGAGTTCAATAGAAGAAAAAGATGTAGATGTTCAAGGACATATGTTTCGTGTTGGAGGGTATGCCAAGGGTTTAGCTGAGTTTGCAAGGATGGATCTGAAAATTCAAGATTCTATACAGTTAGCAGGTTTTCTACATGATATAGGTAAGAAGTGGGTACCTGATCAAATTTTGTTTAAATCTGCTTCTTTATCTCAAGAAGAATTCAATATCATGAGACAACATCCTATCATAGCAAAAATAATCTTAAAATCCATAGAACTTCCTGAAAATATTATTACAGCTATCGAATGTCATCATAGACAATTTGATTTACAAGGGTATCCTTGTGATAGAAAAATGAAAGAACTTCCTTTAGAAGCAGCTGTTATTGGTATTGCAGATGCTTTTGATGCGATGACCACTTCTAGGCCTTATCGATCTTGTCTACCAATGATGACTGTTCGTCAAGAAATTGAAATTCATGCAGGTACTCAATTTCATCCTACTTTAGCAAAAACTTTTTTAGCAATGTTATAATATTTAACTATAGATTTAGTACATAAAAAGTATAAACAAAAATAATATTATTTAAGATAGATATCTGACTTCATAAATTCAACTATTTTGCAACAAGTACCTATATTTATTCGATCTGCGACTTTGTGTCATGAACTTTATGACAGCCTGAGCAGAAGAACGATGTAGGTATTTATAGAAATTAGAATTAGAATTTGGAGATCTATATATAGATTTTAATAAAGATAGGTTTAAATAATATTACTATAAAAAATAATTATTAGGGGGAATTAGAATGAAAAATAAGAGTATTTGTTTGGACTTTAATCATATGATGTCAGAATTTATTCAAGAACAAGGTTTGACAGAAAAAGATATAGAGTCACTTTCTGATAAAGTTCAGCAAGCCAACCAAGCGATGGTTATGAAAAGAAAAAATGGATATATGGATTGGAGGGATTTGCCTTATAATCAAAACGAGACGGTAGAAGAAATTGTGAATTATATAGAAGAAGTAAAAGATAAAATAGATGCTTTTGTTGTTTTAGGAATTGGAGGTTCTGCATTAGGTCCAATCGCTGTTCAACAAGCAATAAATCATCCTTATTATAATGAACTATCTAAAGAAAAACGAAATGGATATCCAAAGTTATATGTTATAGATAATATTGATCCAGAGCGATTACCGGGATTGTTTGATATAATAGATTTAAAAACGACATTATTTAATGTTATTACAAAGTCAGGTAGTACTTCAGAAACGATGTCTCAGTTTATGATTGTGAAACAAATATTAGAAGAGGAAATGGGTGCGGAAGAAGCAAAAAAACATATTGTTTGTACGACGGATAAAGAAAAAGGGAATTTAATAAAAATTGCAAAAGAGGAAGGATATCAAACATTTATTATTCCTGATGGAGTGGGAGGACGTTTTTCAGAATTAACCCCTGTAGGACTTTTGCCAGCAGCGATGTGTGGAATTGATATTAAAGAGTTGCTAGCAGGAGCCGCTTATATGGATGAACGTTGTAAAGAAGATAATATTCTAAAAAATCCTGGACATATGTATGGATTATTACAATACTTAGCAATGAAAAAGGGGAAAAATATTTCTGTGATGATGCCTTATGCGGATTCACTAAAATATATTGCGGATTGGTATGCTCAACTATGGGCTGAATCCTTAGGAAAAAAATATGATTTACAAGGTAATAAAGTATATGTAGGACAAACACCTGTAAAAGCGTTAGGGGTTACCGATCAACATTCCCAAGTTCAATTATATGCAGAAGGACCTTTTGATAAAGTGATTGTATTTATTGGTGTGGATCAATATCGTGATACAGTTACCATTCCTACATTATATAAAGAAATTCCGAGTTTAGGATTTTTGGGTGGGAATACTCAAAATCAACTGATTCAAACAGAGCAAATGGCTACGGAATATGCTTTAATGAAGGCAAAGAAAATGAATATGACGATTACTTTACCAAAAGTAGATGAATTTACTATAGGACAATTGTTATATTTCTTTGAAGTAGCTACTGGTTTTACAGGAGAATTGATGAATATCAATGCTTTTGATCAACCTGGAGTGGAAGAAGGGAAAAATGCTACGTATGCGATGTTTGGTCGACCTGGTTATGAAAAAAAGAAAGCAGAATTAGATGCAAGACCTAAAAAACAAGAAAAATATATGATATAATAATCATAAAAGGAGCCTGTCTTTACAGGCTTTTTTATATGAATATACGATATCGTATATTTATCTTTAAGTTTAAATGATAAATTTCGTAAGTACCTATTTTTGTTATAAAGTATGTATATGAATGAGTGTTGATATGTATATCATTTATATTATAATCAATATAAATTTTCCTCTAAGGACTTTATTTATTTTGTTACTTTATATAAATTAAGAAAGGAAAAAGGAGCATAAAGATGACAGGACAAGAAAGAAGAAAAAAGATTTTGGAGATATTAAAAAATACAGAAAAACCTATATCTGGTTCTCAATTAGCAAAAAAGATGGATGTTAGTCGCCAAGTCATTGTACAGGATGTTGCGCTTTTACGAGCAGAACGAAATGAGATTATAGCCACTCCTAGAGGTTATTTGCTCTCGCCATATCAATCCCAAAAGGTACGAAGAGTTTTTATGGTATGTCATGATCGAGAAGGAATTCAAAAAGAATTAGAAATTATAATAGATTATGGTGGTAAGGTTCTTGATACGATTGTTGAGCATCCTATTTATGGAGAATTAACTCCTAGCTTAATGGTGGAAACGAGAAAGGATATTCAAGATTTTATGCATCAATTAGAAAGGCATAAAACAGTACCTTTGCTACGTTTAACTCATGGTGTTCATTTTCATACTGTAGAAGCAAAAGATGAAGAAACATTGGATTTAATAGAAAAAGAACTAAGAGAAAAAAACTACTTGTGTTAATTAGTATTTTGTGTTAAAATTTTCTTCGATATACATGACAAGACACAAGTATATTCACTATGAGTGTATATAGAAGGGAATTGACCAATATGTGGAATAAAGAAAAAATTAAAAAAATCTTAAATCGTTATTTTATTCAAGGATTAAGTGGAATGGCTATGGGGTTATTTTGTACATTAATTGTTGGATTAATTATTAAACAAGTAGCTATTCCTTTTGGAAATCATCCTATAGGTTTATTTTTAACATCCTTTGGAAATATAGCTTCTGTTCTTATGGGACCAATGATAGGAGTAGCTATTGCTCATACGTTGCAAGTACCTAAATTGGTACTTTATGCTTCAGGAGTAACGGGTTTAATAGGGGCTTATGCTGAAAAGATAGTATCAGGAAAATTTTTTGTAGATGGTGGAATTCTTTTGCAAGGACCTGGAGATCCTCTAGGTGCTTTTATTGCTGCATTGGTTGGTATGGAGATTGGAAAATTAATATCGAATAAAACTAGATTAGATATTATTATTACACCTATGGTTACTATTACAGTAGGAGGAACAATAGGACTTTTAGTAGGGCCACCTGTATCTAAAGGTATGCAATGGTTAGGTTCTATGATTCATTTAGCAACATTATTACAACCTTTTTTAATGGGTATTGTTTTATCAACTGTAATGGGTATGCTACTTACTTTACCTATTAGTTCAGCTGCTATTTCTATGATGTTAGGACTTTCAGGAATTGCAGGAGGAGCTGCTACCGTTGGATGTGCAACACAAATGATTGGGTTTGCAGTTGCAAGTTATAAAGATAACGGAATCAATGGATTATTAGCACAAGGGTTAGGAACGTCTATGTTACAAATTGGAAATATTTTAAAAAAACCATTAATTTGGCTTCCTCCTACTTTAGCAAGTGCTATTTTAGGACCTATATCTACTTTGGTATTTCATATGGAAAACAATCCAGCAGGTTCTGGAATGGGAACCTCTGGATTGGTTGGCCCTTTAATGACATGGCAAACGATGATTGAAAAAGAATCAGCGGGAATTTTACTATTGAAGATTTTACTTCTTTATTTTGTTTTACCTGCGCTTTTAACATGGCTTATTAATCAGTTTATGCGACATCAAGATTGGATTAAAGAGGGAGATATGAAGCTAGAACTTTGATTGTATTTCCATAAAGAATGACGAATACCAAAGGCGATGAGATCTGCCATTTCCATAACGATACCTAGACGGGTATTTTGTAAAATAAGAGCATCCATCACACCGCTAAAATTAACAATACCGGTAATAAATAGATCGCCGACAGAAGGTAGGTCTTTATTTACTCCTGCCCCTGGTTTAATAGATCCTTCTCCTATTGTAACAAATCCAATATGTTCAATTTTTCCAAGACAAGCATCAATAGCAACAATAAAAGGATTTGTATATTTCTTATTAATTAAATTTATATTTTGAATTAAATTTTTTGCGTGTACAGGTTTTTCTAAAGTGCCGTGTACGTATATATTTTGATAAGGTAAGGATTGTAATTTATAACCAATTAATGGACCTAAACTATCTCCAGTTGCTCGGTCAGTCCCTATGCATAGCAAGATTAAAGGTTGATGAGGTTGTTTATATTCACAAATATATTGATAAAAAGCTTGAGAAAATTCATAAAGAGCAGTAGAAGCTTTAGAAT
>JAAYSE010000178.1 GCA_012524135.1 Candidatus Epulonipiscium sp.
CAAAGTTTGGCGGATTATTTTATTGTAAAAAATATATTAGTGTTATAAAGTTAAGACAATAGTTTTAAAGGGGGTGTTGAAAGTGAGAGTAAGAGAAAATCAAGAACTCATTATGGAAAATGTCTTATCCTTTAGGGGGAAGATGACTCAACAGCAGATGCAAGAGGAGATGGTAGAGATAGGCCAAGTACTTCAGGATTTAGGAGTACAAAAAAATGGTCCTGTTATGACAGCTACATATGCAGTAGAGCAAATGGATAATAAACAAGTTATGGATATAGAATTACTAATTCCAATGAATAGAGATATTAAGTTGCCTAAGGAGTATACTTTTAAGCCTATTATTAAAATTATGAATGCTCTATGCATAAGGCATGAAGGGCACCCAGCTAGATTACAGGATACTATCAATAGATTAAATGCATATATTTTAGAGCATAATAAACAAGTTATTACAGCTGCATATAATGTCACAGTAAAAAATGCAGAGAGCCAAGAAGAATTAAACGATATGATTATTGATATTTATGTGGGCTGTAGTCCATGTATTGTATGAATGAACTTAATAAATTAGTTATTTATATTAATTGTCGCAATAATATGATAATATTCCATATGAATTGTATTCATATGGAAAGTTGATATGTATTTAAAAATCAATAAAAATATATGACAATTTAGAGGATATAAACAGAATTGCAATTATGCAAGACTGTTTTATATAAATATAGGATTCTGATAAATTCGCGAAAACCACCAGAATCCTACAGTACAAGCACCTTTGAAAGAGTACTCGAGATAAGTATATCACTTTTTCAAAGGAAGGCAAACAACATTCAGAAAAAGGAGATGTAAAAATGGAAGTAATATTTAACAATGGATTTTATGAAATGTCAGAAGAAGAAATGCAAACAATCGATGGTGGACTAGGTTTTGTTGCTGGTACTATTATTGGAGCAGGTGCAGCATGGGTAGTTGACGGTGCTGTTGAGGCATTTACAGGGAAAAGTATCGGTGGATGGGTTGCTACCGGAATAAATAAAGTAAGAGGGAAATAAGAAAACCATTTTATAAAAACATAATGATACCCTTGCTAGCATACATGCTAGCAAGGGTATCAAAAATACGGTTAAGAATAGAGGGTTTAATTATGATTTATGGAGTTATTGTGGGGATTATATTATACTTTATTATAAAATTTTATTGGACAAAATATAAGAATAAAAATCAATAACTAAGGGGTTAAAATGAAAAAAAAAGCCGGTTTATTATTAGTTGTATTTTATTTTGGTATGACATTTTTTTTCAAAACGGAGATTTCGGAGAATATATTATTAAGAATTAGTGATAGCGAATTTTGGGATAAATATCTCGATTTATTTTTTTATATATTTTTTACTTCATTTATTTTAATTATTTACAGAAAGGTGTTAATAGAATCATTTAGAGATTTTATAAAGAATGTTGAGAAATATATAAAGAAAGGTTTAATCGTTTATATTATAATAATCTTTACAATGGTTATTACAGCAATTATATTATCCAAGTTTTCAATTGGAGAGAGTTCAAATGAAATAGCTGTAAAACAAAGTATGGAAAGTAATATATTAATAATGAGTTTTGTAACATGTCTCTTTGGTCCATTTGTGGAAGAAATGATTTTTAGAGGAATTCTATATGAACAAATCAGAAATATAAAAGATAATAAGTTAGGAATGTACATAGCAATTATTATAGTTTCGTTATTATTTGCAGTATATCATGCTGATTTTCAAAGTATGAAGAATATACAGATATTAGCGTTTTTACCGTTGTTTTTTTTAGGGATAGGATTGAGTTACTTATATGAAAGGACTAATAATGTTTTCACACCTTTAATTGTACACATATTATTAAATATTTTTGCCTTATATGGTTAGGAATTAGCCTAATGAAACTGATATGAAGATTAGTTATTGCTATCAGAAGATTTAAAATGAAATATCATTTCGTTAAACAATAAGATACAACAGGCCACGGTAGCCAGGCTTACAACAATATCTAATCAACATAGCTTAAAAATTCCCATTACAAAATATGCGAACTAGCTGTACAGGCAAGCTTGATTGTCCAAGTTTTTTAACAATTTTCTAAGTTCTTAGTCCAATTTCATAATAGGTTTCTATTCCTCTAAGTTCTTTCCTGTGAGGTGTGTGCGGTCCATTTGTGATCATTCTCTTTGTTTTCATGGTTGAAAACTAATTTGAGTGTATCACAAAGGCTTTTTATATTTATGACTTACATTAACTTTATAATTCGAATTCAAGCTTTTTTGTATTACCTCAAATGAAAACCCTAAAATATAGGTCTAACCATAAGCGTTTTTTGGAAAATGAGAAATAATTAAAGTGAGGAAATTTAATGATGGGGAAAATTCGAAACAAATTAAAAAAACACCACTGCATCAAACAACAAGACATCACTGACTGTGGTGCGGCTTGTTTAGCCACAATATCTAAACAATACGGTTTGAA
>JAAYSE010000179.1 GCA_012524135.1 Candidatus Epulonipiscium sp.
CTTTCGTATCTCTTTATATGCTGAAAAGCCATCTAACTTAGGCATCATAATATCCATTACAATAACATCAAAATCCTCATTTTTACATATATTCACCGCTTCCATACCATCTTTTGCTTCTACCACCCTATGTCCTTCAAACTCCGCATATTCACGAATCACTTCTCGTATTTTTTCCTCATCATCCACAACTAGAATTTTAAACATAAACCTCTCCCTTTCATCCACCCCATACAAATATTAAAAATAAAGCACCATCACTGTATACATTTTTATTTTACTGTTATCTTTTTATTTTAATAGAAACAATCAAAAAAAACAATCCTTGGAAATATTCATAAAAAAACATTTATACTATATTCTTGTAAAGTATAAATGTTTTTAATCCATCATTTTGTTGAATTTTTTAGGACACAGCTACTTTTTCTGACCATTTCCCACATCGATCCCCAAAGCAACTAATTTCCACACCATTTTCTAACACTTGAATAATTTCACATCGATTCGCACAATCTTTACATTCAAAACTATTCGATACAAATTTACTTTGAGCAATCGTAAACCCTTTAAACTTCGTTTTTCCTTTCCTTTTTTCTACTGCCTCCTTAGCAATAATAGCTACTCCTATAGATCCCATTACATCATGATATTTGGGAACAATCACTTCTGTGCCTAAAGCTTTTTCAAAAGCAGTCTTAATGCCTATATTCGCCGCTACACCACCTTGAAAAAAAATTTTGGATGCAATTTCTTTTCCTTTCGCTACATTATTTAAATAATTACGAACCAATGCTTCACTAAGTCCTCGAATAATATCGGATGGGGGATAACCTAACTGCTGTTTATGAATCATATCCGATTCAGCAAAAACTGCACATCTTCCTGCAATTCGTACTGGAGTTTGAGACTGAAGAGCATAATGTCCAAATTGTTCAATCGGAATTTCTAATCGTTCTGCTTGTCGATCCAAAAAAGACCCCGTTCCTGCTGCACATACTGTATTCATAGCAAAATCAGTTACAATCCCATCTTTTAATGTAATAATTTTAGAATCCTGCCCTCCAATTTCTAATATGGTACGAACTTCATGGTCTAACTCTAAAGCTGCTACAGCATGAGCAGTAATCTCATTTTTTATAGCATCGGCTCCCACTAAAAATCCAGCCATACCTCGTCCACTGCCCGTAGTTCCTACTGCTTGAATTTCTTCATCTTTATACCGACCTTTTAAAAGAGAAAAAGCTTCTTGGATGGTTTGAATAGGTTTTCCCTTTGTACGTAAATAAATTTTCTCTATCACTTCCATCTCTTCATTTAATAAAACTACATCTGTACTTACAGATCCAACATCAATTCCAAGGTAATACATATTTCCTACTCCTTCCACTATACTACTTTTAACTTTCGTCTCTCTAATAAATCTAAAAAAGCCTCTATACGTGTAATATATCCACTTTCTCCTGTCATTTCATCCATGACTAAAGTCATAATAGGAAAATTTTTATCCTTCGAAATAGTAGGCAAAATCGCTTTACTTACAATCTCCGGCATACAACCAACCGGAAATAACTGAATTGCTCCATCCTGTCCATTCTTAGCCGCTAAAACAGCTTCTCCGATACACTCCCTAGCATGACCACCGATTCCTACAGATAAATATTCCTTAGATGCTCGACGTATTCCAATCGAATTCAACTTCACCGTCTTTCCAATCAAATCTTTGATCCACCAACTAGGAGTTAGCATCCGTAAACTAGACACTCCATAATCCATCAATCGTTCTTGAATATATAAATTAGAAAAAGATTCAATCACGGTATAGATTTCACCAATAATAGAAATTTTTAAAGGATCTTTATTTTTATCTATTTCCACTTGTTTTATTTGTTTTAGATATTTTTTTAAAATAACTAACGCTTTATTCGGGTTATTCGTAGCAAAAACATCTTGCCGATAACGATATAAAATTTTTTTACAATCGCCTTTATGTACCTCATATCCTGCTCGCCAATAAACTTCTTTCTCTATCTCATCGACCAGATACATCGCCTTTATTCCCTTAATCAGTGCTTGTATCCCTTCATAGGAACTCTTTCCACTTGCGTTCATTAGTATTCCTATACGATTTAATAATTCCTCTTTCCCAATATCTTTAGGAACATCTAACGTAATAAAAGTCACATTATATCCTATATTTTTTAGAAGATTTTTTTGTAATTCACAATATTCACCCAATCGACAAGGCCCACAACTTCCTGCCATAATAATAGTATCCGCACCTTGTTCTAAAGCTTGTATATAATTTCCGATCATAATTTTATAAGGAAGACAAATCTCTTCTGGTGAATACATAGCTCCAATTTCTAATGCCTTTGGATTACTTAAAGGAGGAATGACGTAATCCAAACCTAAATCATCCAAAAAAATCTTAGCTGCCATGTACACATTCCCTAGATGAGGAAACGTTACTTTCATACCATTTTCTCCTTTCAATCATATCTATAAATGCCTCTATTCTCGTATTTAACCCACCTTCTCCAGTTTGTTCATCCATTTTAAGAACCAACAACGGAAAATGCCCAATTCCTTCCTTCAACAACTCAATAACCACCGAATCAATCCCACAGGCAAAAGCAGATAAATAAATAATACCATCTACGAATTGATTTTTTGCAAAATACATTCCTGAACCATAGCAATGTCTAGCAAACGTCCAAAAAAGTCGTTTGTACAATTGGTTGGCATAAGCATTTACCTCTCTTCTAGGTACTACCTCTTCTGTCATCACCCCGACCTCGAGATCATGTAATTTTTCTACAATATTCATATTTAAAAATGAATCCTGTACATTATAAGGATGACCTAAAAGAGCTACTCTCATTTTATAGCCCACATCATAAATACCACAAAAAGACTCTTCATACGCTTTCCAAGCCTTATGAAAGGCTTCTTTTATTTTTCTTTTATCTTTTGTTACCTTTCTGCCAAAAACCTCCATGCTTTTATATAATTGATCTAAATTTTGTGCATAAATAGGCTCCTCTGTAATCATAGGTAAATCAGAAATACTATTTTTAATCATCTCTGGAAGCCCACAAAACTTCGGACAAATATATTCTCTCTCCGCCATTCGCATCACTCTAGGGATAACCAATAAATCACATTGATCTTTCAGAGATGCAACATGTCCATGAAAAATTTTAATAGGAACACAAGTTTCATCTACAGCCTGTTTCACTCCCAAATTTAATAATTCTTTATTAGTATTCCGTGAAACAATCACCTCACACCCTAACTGAGCAAAAAAAACCTCCATAAAAACTCCGTATTTCCAATATAATAATCCTTTAGGAATCCCTACTTTCATTTCCAAGCCTCCTTCATTCTTACTAACTACTGATTCTATCCACTTTATAAAAAACTAAACAAATATATAAACTAATTGCATCATTCAAAAATAAGAACTTTTATATCTATCTATATTACTTCAATCATTCTGTGCTAAAATATCAATGCAAAATTTATAAATAAAAAAACAAGTATCTATACATAGACACTTGCTCTTCTTGTCAATAAGTTTTAATGATGATTAGCTAAATCTTTCCCTATAACCACATTTTCTACATAATTCTTCTACTGCTTCTCGCCTTGAAAATCCATTGTAAATATTCTTAGCTCTTTTTCCTTCTATAATTTCAGAAAAATGTTGTTCATGAATATTCCCTAACTGAAGGATCCCTTCTCCATCTAAACAACAAGGAACAACCGTACCATCTACTAATATTGCTACATGTTTCCGAAGTCCATAGCAAAAACCTGTTCTATTTTCCTCTTTTATTCTTAAATCCGGCCATTGAAACTCATAATCTTGATTGATATAAAGCCGATCCCTAATTTGAATTCCCCTACCCGGACTAACCTTTTCTTCAATTCGATAAGGCAGATGAAATGCTTGTTCAATCCTCCCAAGAATATCACGATTTATTTTTTTTTCACGATTCACTACATTATTTTGATCCAAATTCCATAATCGTAACGATATAATCATATTGGTATATTCCATAGCCTCTTTAGTAAATACAAGAATATGATTCATATATTCCTCTTGATCTATAGCTCCTTCATTTCCTCCAAAACTATGTAAGGAAAAATTCATTTGCCGAATTGCCGGTTTATTCATCATTTTATCTTTCACTTCTTTTATCAAAGTTCCATTGGTCGTTATATTAACTTTAAAACCCTTCTCCTTACAAATATCTAATAATATATCAATATCCTGATGTAATAACGGTTCTCCTTTCACATGCAAATAAAGATAATCAGTAAAAGGCTGTATTTGTTCTAGTATCATACGAAAGGTATCTATTTTCATAAATTCAGGTCGTCGCTGTGTTTTCGGACAAAAACGGCAGGCCAAATTACATATGTTTGTAATTTCAACATATATTTTTTTAAATTTTCTCATTTATTTACACTCCTCCTCTCCATCCCTTACAATAGGAAGGATATCTATAAAACTTTCATCTTTTTCCGATAATATAAAGGCGTATGCCCTGTCACTTCCTTAAATACTCTTCCAAAATGAGTCACACTTCCAAAGCCCACCTTTTTAGCAATTTGCTTTACTTGCAACGTAGATTGTTCTAACCATTTTTTCGCTTCTTTAATACGAACACTATTTAAATACTCTACAAAAGTAAAACCCGTCACTTCTTTAAATACTCTACTTAAATAATAAGGACTAATATAAAACTGTTCCGATAAAACAGAAAGAGAAAGATTTTCTGTATAATATTGATTGATATAACTGGCTACTTCTGAAATTCTTTCATGAACAGGACTTGGATATTCTAAAGAAACGATATCATTTTGTTCTATATACCGACAACAAAAAATCAATAATTGCAATACCAACGTTTGTAGATACAGCTCAAACCCTGTACTTTCCCTCTGTATTTCTTCCATCATCGTATGTAAAATTTTTTCTATATACATCCGATCATGAGGTGCAAATTTAATGATCACATATTCTTTTTCAAATAAAGGATAAAGAACTTGAAAAAAAGAATCATTCACTTTTAACATAAAGCTCTCATGAAAATTAAGAATAATGCGTTCATGTTTCGATACACTAGAGTTTGTTGTTCGATGTAAAATATTCGGTTGAATAATAACCAAATCACCTTCTCGAATGGTAATCGTACGATCTTTTATAAAAAAACATCGTTCACCTGAAATTAAATAAAACACTTCATAAGTACTATGAAAATGATTATGTACCATATTGTGACTCATCGCCTGACGATGCGTCATAGAAAAAGTACCTTGATCATTATTATAATAAAATTGTTCTACTTGCATAATGAAACTCTCACCTTCTGTCTCCTATACCATGAAAGCGCAACTACTACTAGCAAAACTACATTTATTTAAACTTTATGATCTTCATTATAATCGGTCTAAATAAAGAAAGCAATATATAAGAAGAATATAAGATTTCTGACAAATAATGTACATATTTCTATGTTATCATATTCTTATAGACGTAATAAACCTCATATAAAAAATATCTTTTAAAGGAGTGAATGAAAATGAGTACATATACCCCTATTGAATGGGCTCAAAAAGCTTGTGATGCTCTTATGTTTAAATTTGAACCAGAAGACCTACCCCCTGATCGGTTTCATTATCACCAAGGTGTTTTTCTATCTGGTATGGAAAAATGTTGGCGTGAAACCAAAGATGATAAATATTATAACTATCTCAAAAGATGGGTAGATAGCTTAATTTTACCCGATGGAAGTATTAAAAAATACAATGCTGATGAATTAGATGATATTCAACCTGGTATTTTACTTTTTAATCTCTATGAAAAAACTGGTGATGAACGATATAAAAAAGCATTATATACCTTAGTTCCTCTACTCAAATCTTGGAAAACAAATGAAGAAGGTGGATTTTGGCACAAAGGCCGCTATCCAAACCAAATGTGGTTAGATGGATTATATATGGCTGGCCCTATTGCTACTCAATTCGCTCATACCTTCAATGAACCAGAATACTTTGACATGATGAGCTTCCAAGCTATACTCATGCATAAACATACTAAAGACGAAAAAACAGGATTACTCTATCATGGCTGGGACCAAAGTAAAAAGGCACCATGGGCTGATCCAGAAACGGGTCAAGCTCCTGAATTTTGGGGTCGTGCTATTGGATGGTATCCTGTTGCTGTTCTAGATATGCTTGATTATTTACCAAAAGATCATAAAGATCGTGAAACATTAATTACCATCTTAAAAAATCTTCTTATATCCTTGCCTAAATTTCAAGATGAAAAAACTGGACGATGGTATCAAGTCGTAGATAAAGGAGATCAATCCGACAACTGGCTAGAAAATTCTTGTTCCTGTCTCTTTGTTTATGCTTTAGCAAAAGCAATACGAATGGGCTATTTAGACGATAACTATTTAAATTTTGCTTGGAAAGGATATCAAGGTGTTATTGATACTTTAACTTTCGATGAAAATGATCAATTAGTGATTGGGAATATCTGCATTGGAACAGGAATTGGAGATTATGAGCATTATATTCATCGACCTACTAGCCAAAATGATTTACACGGTGCTGGCGCCTTCATCCTAATGGCTGTAGAAATGAGCAAAGCAAAAGAAATTTAAAAATATCATTTAAAAAACACTTTCTTTTTACAGAAAGTGTTTTTTCTATCCTATTTTTTGTTGTAATACTTTAAATTTGGGTTTATGTACTGCCAAACTTTGATCCGATGACGAATGAATACGCTGAATATAAGCCCCTAATTTATTTAATTTTTCTTCTAACAATTCATAACCTCGATCTATATACTGTATATTCATTACACGTGATTCACCCTGAGCAGCTAAAGCAGCCAATACCATAGCAGCTCCTGCTCGAAGATCTAAAGCCGATACTTCTGTAGCGGATAACGATTGTACTCCTTCAATAATAGCTACTCTACTTTCGACTTTGATTTGTGCACCCATTCGCTTAAGCTCACCCACATATTGAAAACGATTTTCCCAAACCCCTTCCGTTATAATACTTGTCCCATTTGCTACACTTAATAAAGCACACATTTGTGGTTGCATATCTGTAGGAAATCCAGGGTAAGGTAAAGTCTTTAATTGTATACTTGATAAAGGCTTATCAGCACAAACTCGTATCCAATCATCCCCCTCTACAATACGAATACCCATTTCCTGTAATTTAGCAGTAATAGATTCCATATGTTTAGGAATAATATTACAAACCGTTACATCCCCTTGAGTAATCGCACCAGCAATCATCAAAGTACCCGCTTCAATCTGATCAGGAATAATCATGTACGTAGAGCCATGTAGCTTTTCTACACCTGTAATACGAATAACATCTGTTCCAGCCCCTTTAATATTTGCTCCCATGCTATTTAAAAAATTAGCAGTATCTACAATATGAGGCTCTTTTGCTGCATTTTCAATAGTAGTTGTTCCTTCTGCTAATACCGCTGCTAACATAATATTAATCGTAGCACCTACACTAACAACATCCAAATAAATAGAAGTTCCAATCAATCGATCTGCTTTTGCTCGAATCATCCCATGTTCTACTACTACTTCGGCTCCTAAAGCTTCAAATCCTTTAATATGCTGATCAATCGGGCGGACACCAAAATTACAGCCTCCTGGGAAAGCTACTTCTGCTTGTTTATATCGTCCTAATAAAGCACCTAATAAATAATAGGATCCTCTTATTTTTTTAACAGAGTCATATACAGCTTTAAAATTATTAAGATTTCGGCTATCAATTTGTAATGTATGACGATCTAAAAATTCAGTTTTTACACCTAATTCATTCATCGCTTCCGATAAAAAAACTACATCATCAATATAGGGCAAATTTTCAATAATACATATATCATTCGACAAAATTGCTGCCGGAATCACAGCCACAGCTGCATTTTTGGCACCATTCACACAGACTTTACCCTCCAGTCTATGTTTTCCTTCGATTAAAAAATGATCCATTTTAACACCTCTTAGACAGAATTGGGGGATATATCATTTATATTATACCATCAACTTAACATAATGTAAAAGATAAATTTCCATTTATTATTCTATCTCTTGCTTAATCTCATTTTTATATCCATTAATATAATATACTTCTCCTGTATCTAGTAGAATTCTATAGTAAGGAACAGCGATACCTGACAAGTCCTGATAATCATCTTTAGCTCCTGTATCATATCCTAAATCCATCCCTACAATAGAAATTTTACCAAAAGGATACTTCTCTCGAATAAAATAAACAAAATTCAATAATATTTCATCCGGACCATAAATTTCTTTTTTTTCTCCTTGAAATCCCATTGGTACATATCGTAACAATCGACCTTGAACAATACCCTTTTCTGTCATTTCAATCTCTACCATACTATTAAATAAAATCCATCCTTTATATACCTCTCGATACTCTAGATGATATCCATCTTCTACTTTTTCCTTTTGATCTAATCGAAAAGTTCCTTCTTTTCCTTTTAAATCTTTTACAAATTGATCTCCTAATTTTTTCACTTTATCTTCTGAAAAACTTTCTAGTTCTCCTCGTCCTTGTGGATTTTTATAAATAATATCACTAACCATATCTTCCCCTTGACGACTAATCCACAATTCTTCCCCATTTTTCACATATTTTCTTCCTTCACTCTCAATCGAAGGAATCATCTTTTGATTATGAAAAATACCTTTTAACAGATCTTGATCTTCATATCGAGCCAATTCAATCTTTAATTTAGGCATAGGATAAAAAGTAGTGACCATCTTTGTATCCATTTTAATCTTTTGTTTTTGTAATACTTGTTGAATCTGTTGGATACGTTCCGTAGATAAGGTATACGTTTGATATTGATTAACATAATAATAAATTCCAAGTACTATATTTAAAATTAAAAAAAGGAAAATTAAAATGTTTTTAACCTTCGTCCAATTCATAGCATACCTTCTTCCTTATCATCGTGCCCTCTCATAATACCACTCATCTCCTATATGAAATACCCAAGAAAGTTGTGGATTATCTCCTCGATTTTCTTGATAATACGCTAAAAA
>JAAYSE010000180.1 GCA_012524135.1 Candidatus Epulonipiscium sp.
AACTTAAGCCTAAATTAAGCAGTAATGATTCTGTTTGATTTAAGTTAAACTTATCTTGTGCAACACTAGTAACAGCACCACTTGCTAAATCTACCCCAAAATCAACAGCCATTTCCTTAGCAATGCTTTTTGCTGCTGCCTTAGCAATAACAGATTTACTTGCCCCTGCAACTCCATTCACTGCCTGTGAAACAGGAATGCACATACCTGCAACTGCCATGCTAAGACTACCCCATACATCATAGGCATCTTGGTTACCCATAAATACCGTATCTCTTATAAAATTATAGGCTCCACTGTGTAAATCTCCTTTTGAAGCATAATAGACATCTTGTCCACCTTCAATCGCATTGCTGGCACCGTATAAAAAGCTACACGATCCCGCTACTTTTGCAGTAACTACTATAGGCGCAGCTGCTCCTCCAGTTAAGGCTATTGCTGCAATACCTATTCCTATTGCTAGAACTCCAGTAATAATTTTTACCCTTCCTTCGTCCTTTCTAGCTTCACAAGCCTCCTCATAATC
The DNA here is from genome assembly GCA_012524135.1 of Candidatus Epulonipiscium sp. Taxonomy (GTDB): domain Bacteria; phylum Bacillota; class Clostridia; order Lachnospirales; family JAAYNZ01; genus JAAYNZ01. The sequence continues at coordinate 527 of JAAYSE010000180.1, forward strand.
TTTCTGCATTTGGGTAAATGCCTTTTCTTGCTTTAAAGCTGCAAGCTCAATTGCTTCTTTATTATTCTGAACATACTCTATACTAGATTGTACCTTTTTATATAAATCTAATACTTTGATATTCTTACATAAATCTCCACTCTTATATGATAGCATTGAATTTGTTGAATTGCTATATAAAGCAATTGTGCTTTTCAATGCTTCTAATAGCTCCCTAACATCCCCATTTGCTACAGCGTATTTCTTATTTTCATAATTCCCTATGTTGTTATCCAAAGTTGTCAAAGCACTTATTTCAGAGGATAAATAGTATTCCAGGTTTGCCTTTGAAGGTTTTCCCCTCCAATATATATCAGATACAGAGCGAAGACTTTTATCGATTTCATTAGATATGTTATTCAAATATTTAATTTCATTAGATAATCTAGTTTTAATAGATTCAATTGTAACTTTTGACATAGTTGCATAGATATTATCCTCAATAGAATAATATCCAGATTTATAAAGTAAATAATCTGCTTGAAATCTACCAATTGCTACAAAAATTGATTGTAACAAAAATTCATGAACTTCCCCAAGATAGGTTTTTACAGCTGTAGCAGATTGTCCACTAAAACTCCTCATATTAATCAAGCTTGTATAGCTTCTCTTCCAGGAATTTAGCTGTTGATGCCAATCTCCTATTCTTGCGCTAGAATCCAAAGAGAACTGATCCATAGAGGAATATTTTATATTATATTGATTACTCAACACTTTAACCCCCAAGCTTATATAATTTTTTTGTATTAATATAGCATGTAAATTCAATGCTATCTCTTGAGTTCTTCCTCATATAATCATAATCCCTTCCAGTTATTTCGATTATATGTCTCTCTCCTTCTTCATCAGTTCCTCTTAAATAATAATGTAACCCAATAAGCCCCTTAGCATTTTGCCTTTTTTCAATTTCTATATTATATAATTTCATTTGCTGAGGTCCTGAAATTAAATCCAATGCAAAATTTTTCGTATTCCATAACGCAAATAAAGCTATCCCTAAGCAAGCTATATATATAACTATATTTTCTTTTAGGCCCCCTTTAATCTTCTTAGTCTTTAGAATTAAATAAATGAATACTCCCCAAACCAATATTACTCTAATAGCCATTCCTACCATTGCTAACTTACCAGCTTTTGGTGCAAATAATATGCATACAGCAAAGGCCAGCATCCCAATTATATAAGCAATATCAAAGGCCTTCTTTTTATTAAAACTCATCTGGCTACCTCCACATATTGACTAGCCTATAATCAATGTTGACTATGTCTTTACCAACCTTGTCTATTGTATTTATATCTTTAAGTACAAGCCTTTTATATTCCCTGATTATATTCTGTAATACATTATAATCATATACAAAAGCTGAAAAAGCTTTTGATCTTTCACCCTGGGATCTCCATCCTGTTATCTTAGCATCTATTGCATTTCCTGCTAATCTCATACCTGACATTGTTTGAAAAAATGTAAGTTCATTTATTCCTATCAAACCCATACTTTCACCAATTCCTTTCAATTAAATAATTTTTCAATTTCATTAGTCAAACTATTAATTAATGAACCCAAATAAAAAATATCTCCGTTAAGCCTCTTATTTTCATTCTCTAAACGGGTTATTTCATCACACAAAGCATCCAAATGATTGTCTATTTGCTTTACAAAAGTACTATATGAGCTTACAATCCTATTCCTAATATTATTTTTAGTTCTATCTGCCTTGTTTCCAGTCCAATTATATGAATAGCTAGAACTTTCTGCATAAGACTTAATTCCCTTATGTCTGCTATTAGCATTACCCTTTTGTGCTTGTAGTGTAGATTTTACTTTATAGAGGCGCTTTAACTTAGCTGCGTTTTCATTATATTTTCTTTGCTTACTGCTTTTAGATGATTGATAGTTATACTTTTGATTTTGTTTTCTTCTAATTAGTGCGTAATCAATATCAGCCATTTAAACCACTCCTAGCCTTCTTGATTTCTAAGGTGTTTCCTTTTTCAAATTCCGATTTTTCAAACCATTCATTTATATTATCTACCATAAGCTTATCGTCATCGTCTGAATATCCCTTAAAGATAACCTTCTTTATGTCCTCATGATTAAAATACATAATCTGATCTCCAATTATTCCTTGCGGATAAAAGCTTCCTCCATAATCAAAAAATAATGGTGGATTCATATTAGCTGCAACCATTCCTCTTGCATTTACTATAATCTT
>JAAYSE010000028.1 GCA_012524135.1 Candidatus Epulonipiscium sp.
ACTAGTAATAAAAAAGACTCGGAAACAACAATTCCAGCCAATACATTGATAAGTACTCAAGGTGTAATGATTACAAAAGATCCAAAGGTAAGATATATCAAAGGATATCCGGACCATACTTTTAGACCAGAACAACCTATAACTAGAGAAGAAGTTATTTCGTTGCTCTATCGATTAGTCGTTAATGAAGATAAAGAATATACTAATGGAACAGTTTCAATGTTTAAAGATTTAGATGCTAATTCTTTGTCTAGTCAAGCAATTATGTATTTTTATCAAAATGATTTAATAAGTGGGTATAAGGATGGTACTTTCAAACCTAATAATTCTATAACTCGTGCTGAGTTTATTACTATTATTGCTCATTTTATACCAGAAGATATTCTAGATACAGATATAACTTTTAGTGATACTAAGAACCACTGGGCAAGCTTATCTATTCAAAAAGCAACGAATATAGGCTGGATTAAAGGATATGAGGATAATACTTTTAAACCAGATCAATTATTGACAAGAGCTGAAGTAATTACAATTATGAATCGTATTTTAAATAAAGAAAATGATGATAGTGATTTTCTTTCAGAAAATAGTTATTTAGATGTACCTAAAAATCATTGGGCTTATGAAGAAATAATGAAAGCATCGAAGTAAAAAGATAAATCCAGCTGAAGTAGAATCTTTGGCTGGATTTATATGTATTTGTATAAAAGTAAGATTTTTATTATTAAAACAATTTATGGATATACAGTGTGTAGATCACATAAGGAGGCATAATATGGAAAAGCTATTTTTTGAAAAACTTGCTAACTTTGAACGTAAATCAGAACCTTGTTCTATTGCCATTCCGTTTCCAAAGGGGATGCTAAAGGATATTCATCAAGTAATGATTACAGATGGACATTCTATAGTTCCTTCACAAGGAAAGATAACAGGATATTGGGAAGATGGTAGTATTAAATGGGGTCTAATTCATTTTTTAGCCGATTTGCCTGCTAATAAAAGTAAAGAATATTTTTATTACATAGATGAGAAAGTACAATTTTTTAAGAACAATTTTGTTATTACTAGTAAAGAGAATAAAATCATTATTGATAATGGTGTTTTACATTTAGAACTAAATAATACGAAGGGAGATTCCTTATTTTCAAAAATACAAGCAGATCATTTTTCACTGCAAACAGATCAAATTATAGGTCCTTGTATTCAAGCAAACAATGAAAAATGGATAGCAAAAATAGATGCACCTTGGGAGATTATTGAAACAGGGGCTGTAATGACTCAATTACAAACTTCTGGAAAACATTATAATCAAAATAATCAAGATTTTATTAATTATGTCCTAACTCTTCGAATATATGTAGGAAAACCTTGGATACAATTCGATTATAAAATTATAAATAAAGAAAAAGAAGATTTTCAGCTTTTAGATTCTATTCAATTTAATTTACGACCCAAAGTTCATGATACTATTCATACTTTATTAGGAACTTCTAATTATGCTACTCGTTTTATCGAAGGGACAGGGGAGAAAGAAATTACTTATGTTATTGATGCAGAACATATGTTAAAAGAAGCGAATGAACATATGCCAGAAGTGTTCTATGGAACTTTTTTTGCGGATTGGAATGATAGTGAAATAGGTGGAGTTTGTGCGACCTTGTATCAAGCTCATCAAAATTTCCCTAAGGCTTTTCAAGTAATGCAGGATCAGTTAAGTATCCAAATAGTACCTGAGAAATCAGAAGGATTACATTTTTATCAAGGAATGGCTAAAACCCATACTTTCTTTTTACATTTTCATTCACCTTTAGAAGATAAGATGGATTTAAATAAACGTAGTTTACATTTTCAATGTCCAGATCGTCCTATATTGGATTCTTCTGTTTATCAAAAGGCGAATATATATGAAAGAATTTTTACAGATAAGAAGATCCCAGAAGTAGAACGAGTACTGATTAATATGGCAGATCGTCGAGGAAAAGCCTATGGAATTTTGCATTGGGGGGATGCCCCTGATAGTGGTTATACAGAACAGGGGAGAGGAAATGGAGCACCGGTTTGGACAAACAATGAATATGATTTTCCTCATGCTGCTATGCAAATGTATGCTCGTACTGGCGAAAGACGAATGTTAGATTATATGCTAGTAGCAGCAAGGCATTGGCTGGATATAGATATTTGTCATTATAGTCAAGATGTTTTAAGACAGGGAGCCCAAATTGAACACTCCGCTCATCACATAACAGGACCGGTAGAAATTAGTCATGAATGGGTAGAAGGATTGTTCGATTATTATCATCAAACAGGGGATTTTTTTGCTTATCAAGCAGCCATTCATATAGGAAAAAATATATTACGATGGCTAGAAGAGCCTAGATATCATAAAAAAGGGGAAATTAATGCTCGTGAGACGGGTTGGGCACTACGTTCTTTAGTTGCTCTCTATAAAGAGACGTATGATGTATTTTGGTTGGAAAAAGCAGATTTTATTGTGGGACATTTTGAACAATGGAAAGAATTATATGGAGAGTGGTTAGCGCCTTATACAGATCATATTGTTATACGTGTACCTTTTATGATTTCTATTGCAGTAGGAAGTTTAATGCGATATTATCACGTAAATCCTCAAGAAAAAATAAAAAAGATGATCCTAGATGCTATAGATGATATGGTAGAAAACTGTGTTTTAGATAATGGACTTTTTTATTATAAAGAGTTTCCTAGTTTAAGAAGATTAGGAAATAATACGATTGTCTTAGAAGCTTTGGTATATGCTTATGAATTAACTGGAGATAAGAGATATTTAGAAATAGGTATTCCTACCTTTGAATCTTATTTAAAGAAATCATTAGGACTTCCACAACATAAGAAAAAGGTAGGAGATGCAGTTATTTTATCTGGACAAGGACCTAAAGGATTTGCACAGTCTTTTTATCCTGTTGTGAGCTATTATGTAACAGGGATGAAAGCGGGAATATTAAAAGAATCGTAGTTATTATTCATTTAAAATAAAATAATAGTATTTTAAGTTATTGATAAATTTTTCGATATTGTAAAGGTGTATATTTTGTAATAGCTTTAAAAATTCGACCAAAATGTGAAATATTATTAAAACCTACCATATGCGCAATTTGAATGACTTGTTTTTCTGTTTCTCTTAGAAGGCGTTGGGCTTCTCGAATACGAACACTATTTAAATATTCAATAAAAGTAAATCCAGTTACTTGTTTAAACGATCGGCTAAGATAATATTGGCTAATAAAAAAATGCTTTGAAATAAAAGAAAGAGTTAAAGGATTCATATAATGAATATTCATATATTGGACAATTTCTGAAATTTTTTCATGCATAGGACTAGGATGTGTAGGAGAATTAGCAATCATTGCATTTTTACAGTGCCGAGCTAAATAAATTAAAATTTGTGTGACGAATGATTGAATAGAAGCTTCAAAACCAATAGGACGTTCTTGTAATTCATTGATAATTTCAGATAAAAAGTGTTCCATATCTTGTTGTTGGTGAGAAGAAAAGTGAAAAGCATTATGATTTTGATAGTATAGTTGCTGAATGACGTCTTTCATAAGAGTAGGTTGTGGGAAAAAATTCTTATTAAAACTGAGTAATAATCGTTGATGGTCGGGGGGACCGGCATCCGTAGTTTTATGAAGAGCATAGGGTTTAATCAGGATTAAATCACCTTTATTAATTTCAAAAGTACGATCTTCAATAAAATAATATCGTTTACCTGAAAGTAGATAATAGAGTTCGTAGGCATCATGAAAATGATAAGAAGGCATAGTATAATAACCTTGTACCTCTCGAAGAGATAAAGCAAACGAATGATTTTGATTGGTATACTCGCAATTAACAATATCCATGTCCATTACCACCTATCATTAGGATAATTTTATATAATAGTTTGTATATCTTTATTATAACAAAAAATCAAGGTAATGAAAGCAAAATATGCATAATTTTCAAGATAACAAGCAAAAAATGTGATGAATTTAACTAAAAAGTTTTTTATACTGTAACTACAGAACAATAGTATTAAAGGAGGAGAAAGATGAAACAACCAGAATGGTATTCCATTACAGATTTTGGAGCTATAAGTGATGGAAAGACCTTATGTACAAAGGCTTTTGCAGATGCTATTGCAAAATGTGAAGAACAAGGTGGAGGAACGGTTTATGTTCCAACAGGTGAGTTTTTTACAGGGCCTATTGAATTAACCAGTAATTTAACATTATATGTAGATGCAGGAGCAAAAATAGTATTTACACAAGATCCTAAAGAGTATCCTGTGATTGATACTTTTTGGGAAGGGGCAGATTGTAAGGCATATATGCCACAGATTTTTGGGAAAAATCTTACGAATGTGTCCATTGTAGGACGGGGAACCTTTGATGGACAAGGAGATTTTTGGTGGAAAAATTTTCGAGCCAAAACGTTAGACTATGTACGACCTCGTATGGTTAGTTTTGAAAATTGTGAAGATGTACTGATAGAAGGTATTCATTTATTAAATTCACCAAGTTGGACCGTACATCCTCTTTTTTCACAAAGTGTAACCGTAGATAAAATCACTATTTGTAATCCTTTTGATTCACCAAATACAGATGGAATTAATCCTGAATCTTGTAAAAATGTTCGTATTTCTAATTGCCATATTGATGTAGGTGATGACTGTATTGCTATTAAATCGGGAACGGAAGATTGTTCTATTAAAGTTCCTTGTGAAAATATTGTGATCACTAATTGTACGATGGTGCATGGACATGGTGGGGTTGTTATAGGAAGTGAAATGAGTGGGGATATTCGTAATGTTACGATTAGCAACTGCGTTTTTGAAGGAACAGATCGGGGTATTCGTTTAAAAACAAGACGAGGTAGAGGTGGAGTTGTAGAGGATATTCGAGTAAATAATATTATTATGAAAAAAGTCTTTTGTCCTTTTGTTTTAAATTTATATTATTTTTGCGGTAAAGGTGGAAAAGATAAATTTGTATGGGATAAAAATCCTTATCCTGTGACGGAAGCTACGCCAAGTTTTAGAAGAATTTATTTTAGTAATATTACTGCTTTAGACGTACAAGCAGCAGCTGGTTTTATTTATGGATTACCTGAAATGTTTATTGAAGATATTGGATTCCAAAATGTGAGTATTTATATGGATCCAGATGCAGAACCTGCTCATCCAGCGATGATGAGCCATTTAGAACCAATGAAACAACAAGGATTTTTCTGTACTCATGGAAAACGAATTTTCTTTGATCGAGTAGATATTCATGGACATGAAGGAGAAGGTTTTCATATTGCGGAATCGGAAGAAATTGAGTTTTCTAATTGTCATCCTCAGGACTAATAGTAAATTTATTGTTTCTATATTCAATAATTATTTTGTAAAATCAGCAGGATTTATTTATTTGTTAACTTAATAATAAGATCTTTTAATAGAATATATACTTTAAAGAAAGGGTGTAGATGATTATGAAAAAAAGGTATGCACAAGTAGGTATTGGGGGAAGGGCACGATTTTATTATGAATCTATTATAAAAGATTATAAAGATACATCAGAATTAGTTGCTTTTTGTGATATCAATCAGACACGAATGAACTATGCAAATAAAGTACTTCAAGAAAACTATCATACTGCTCCCATTCCCACTTATAAAAGTGATGAGTTTGATAAAATGATTCAAGAAACAAAACCAGATATTGTGATTGTTACCACCATTGATCGAACGCATGATTATTATATTATCCGTGCAATGGAACTAGGTTGCGATGTCATTACAGAAAAACCGATGACAACAAATGAAAAAAAGGCACAAGCTATTTTAGATACGATTAAACGAACAGGAAAAAATGTTAGGGTTACTTTTAATTATCGTTATGCTCCTCACAATACAAAGGTTCGTGAGTTGATTATGAATGATACGATTGGAGAAGTTTTTTCTGTTCATTTTGAATGGTTATTAAATACTCAACATGGAGCAGATTATTTTCGACGTTGGCATCGAGATAAACGAAATAGTGGGGGATTATTAGTTCATAAATCGACGCATCATTTTGATTTAGTGAATTTTTGGTTAGGTACACGACCAGAAACTGTTTTTGCTATGGGAGATTTAAGGTTTTATGGTAGAGCCAATGCGGAAAAAAGAGGTGTCACTTCTTTTTATGCTAGGGCTCATGGTAGTGAAGCAGCTAAAAATGATCCATTTGCACTTCATCTAGAAGATAATCCAACGCTAAAAGCAATGTATTTAGATGCAGAAAAAGAAGATGGTTATTTTAGAGATCAAAGCGTTTTTGGAGATGGAATTAGTATAGAAGATACGATGGGGGTACTAGTACGTTATAAAAATAATGCTATTCTTACTTATTCGTTAAATGCTTATATGCCTTGGGAAGGATTTAGAGTAGTATTTAATGGAAGCAAAGGGAGAATACAAGTTTCAGTAGTAGAAAAAACTTATGTTAATGCAGGGGGAGATAAGGCTTTAGAAGGAGCAGTAGAACAAAAAAGTATTAGTGTTTTTCCTATGTTTGGAGAACCTTATGAAGTAGATATTGAAGAAGGAATTGGAGGACATGGTGGAGGAGATCCTGTTTTATTAAATGATCTTTTTGGAGAACCAACAGAAGATCCTTTCCATCGAGCAGCTTCTCATGTAGATGGTGCGATGTCTATATTAACTGGAATTGCAGCAAATAAGTCTATCGCTACTGGAATGCCTATTCATATAGATGATTGCTTACGAATTGAATAAAGATAGGTTTATTTACCCATCGAAGGAGGAGTATTTTGTCTGTTTTCTTATATATTTTAACCTATAATATTATTCCAATATTTACATTAATTACACTTGGTTATATCATGGGCAAAAAATTCCAATTAGATATTTATACATTAAGTAAAATTAATTTCTATATTTATGTACCTTTATTTGTATTTGTCAATTTATATACAACAACGATTCCTTTTGAAATGTTAAAAGCTTTAGTTTTTGCTACATGTATGCTCGTATTACACTTAATATTAGGTAAAGTTCTATCTTGTATTTTTCATTTTGATCAACGAATGGAAAATGCATTTACAAATTCTATTGCTTTTTATAATTCGGGGAATATTGGAGTACCATTAATTACTTTAGTATTTAGTAGTATGCCATTTGTGATTAATGGTGAAACACCGTATCTAAATTTGGCATTAACAACACAAATTATGGTATTAGTGGTTCAAAATATTTCTACTAATACTTTAGGGTTTTTTAATGCAGGTCGGGCTACTTTACATTGGAAAGATTCTATTGCAAAAATATTAAGAATGCCTACAATTTATGCAATCCCATTAGCACTGATATTAAAAACTTTGCCTTATGACTTAACAAAATTTCCGCTATGGCCTGCTTTTACTTATGCCAAAAATGGATTGATTTCTGTAGCGTTAATAACATTAGGGGTTCAGCTTTCACGAACAACTTTTGATTTTACTCAAAAAAAGGTATATCTATCCGTAGTTACAAGATTAATAGGTGGTCCTATTTTAGCTTTATTTCTTATTTATCTTTTTAGATTTGAAGGAATAGTAGCACAAACGCTAATGATATCTTCTGGTGTACCTACTGCAGTAAATTCAGCGTTAATAGCAGTAGAATATGATAATTGCCCTGATTTTGCTTCTCAAGCGGTATTATTATCTACTTTGTTAAGTGCGATATCTTTAAGTGTAGTTATTTTTGCAGCTCGTATGTTGTTTCCAATATAAGAAGAAATGGATACAGATTGTAAAGTATATTGTTTTCAAAGTATTACTATAAGACCATTGAACTTATAAGTTCGATGGTCTTATAGTTTTAAATTTATTGAATATAGTTTTAATCGTTTATAACAATTTGACTTTTTCAAAGAATAGCTATTGCGTATTAGCGATCAAACATGATATAATAAAAATAATTAGAGTAAATTTATTTTTGTACTTATCAATGCACACGTTAACATTAGGGAAATGATGAAAAGAGAGGAAAATAAGGAGGCTGTCAAATGAAATTAAATCGTCAAAATCATTCAGGGGGTAAGAAACATCCGGAAAGAATTATTCAATTTGGAGAAGGAAATTTTTTAAGGGCTTTTGTAGATTGGATTATTAATGAAATGAATGAAAAGGTAGGCTTTGATTCTAGTGCTGTTGTTATCCAACCTCTTCCAAGTGGCCGTATTGATATGCTAAATGAACAAGATGGATTGTATACTTTGTACTTAAATGGAATTCAAAATGGAGAAGTTCGAAGTGATCATCAAGTGATTCATAGTATTAGTAGGGGTATTAATCCTTATACTCAATATGAAGATTATTTGGCTCTTGCTGAAAATCCAGATATGCGTTTTATTATTTCTAATACAACAGAAGCTGGAATTGCTTTTGATGAAAAGGATACATTAGAAGGCATGGTGCAAAATAGTTTTCCAGGAAAATTAACTGCATTATTATATCGACGATATCAATTTTTTAATGGAGATAAAGAAAAAGGATTTATCCTCATGCCTTGCGAGTTGATTGACCGTAATGGAGAGGAATTAAAAAGAATGATTCTACGTTATGCCAATCATTGGGATTTAGAAAAAGGATTTGCGGATTGGATAGATGAAGCAAATGTATTTTGTAATACTTTGGTAGACCGTATTGTACCTGGATATCCTAAAGATAAAATCGTTCAAATTTATGAAGAATTAGGATATGAAGATCAATTGGTTGTAGAAGGTGAACAGTTCCATTTATGGGTGATTGAAGGACCTCAATGGATAAAAAAAGAATTTCCAGCGGACAAAGCAGGATTAAATGTTCTTTTTGTAGAGGATATGACTCCTTATCGTACAAGAAAAGTTCGAATTTTAAATGGAGCTCATACTTCTATGGTACCTGTTGCTTATTTATATGGATTAGATACAGTACGTGAAACAGTGGAACATCCTGTACTGGGTAGATTTGTAAAAGAAGTAGTGTTTGATGAAATTATTCCTACGTTAGATTTGTCACAAGAAGAATTAGAACAATTTGCAAATGATGTTTTAGATCGTTTTCGTAATCCATTTATTAAACATCTTTTAATTAGTATTTCATTAAACTCTATGTCTAAATATGAAACAAGAGTATTACCTACTCTTTTAGAATATAAGAAAAGAAAAAATCAATTGCCTAGTAAAATCGTATTCGCTTTAGCTTCGATGATTGTTTTCTATAAAGGAAAACGTAATCAAGAAATTATTCCTATAAAAGATAGTGAAGATATTATTCAGTTATATAAAGAAGCATGGGATATGAATGAAGGTAGTGAAGAATCTTTAGAAAAAGTAGTACGTACAGTACTTAGTTATGAACAAAATTGGAAGATGGATTTAACTAGTATTCCAGGTTTGGTAGAAGAAGTAACTAAATATGTAAACCTCATTGAAAAAGAAGGAATGGAGAAGGCACTAGAGGAGGTTATGTAGATGAAAGAATGGATTCATGTTCATTCAAAGGATAATGTAATTGTCGCTTTGAAAGATTTACAAGCAGGTACGGAGCTTGTTATGGATAATAAAGATACGTTCACTCTTTTATCGGATATAAAAAGAGGACATAAGATAGCGATTACTCCTATTAACAAAGGAGAAAATATTATTAAATATGGTTTCCCTTTAGGTCATGCAACGCAAAATATTAAAAAAGGGGAACATGTACACACTCATAATGTAAAAACTAATTTAGAAGGCATGCAAGAATATTCATTTACCCAAAAATTACATGATTCTATTCATAAAAAACAAAACTTAACATTTCAAGGATATCGAAGAGAAAATGGAGACGTAGGAATTCGAAATGAACTTTGGATTATTCCTACTGTAGGTTGTGTGAATGGAATGGCAGATCGGATTATAGAGGTTTTTAAACAAGAAGTACAACCTGAAGGGCTTGATTCTATTACAGTATTTAAACATAATTATGGATGTTCCCAACTAGGAGATGACCATGAAAATACGAAAACTATTTTGGGGAATATGGTTCAACATCCTAATGCAGGTGGAGTATTAGTTTTTGGTTTGGGTTGTGAAAATAATGTATTAGATGTATTTCGAGAATCTTTAGGTGAATATAATCCGAAAAGAGTCAAGTTTTTAGAAGCTCAAAAAGAAGAGGATGAAATTAAAGCAGGAGTGCAATTATTAAAAGAGTTATATGAAGAAATGAAAAATGATCAACGAGAAGAGATTCCTATTTCAGAATTAAAAATAGGACTTAAATGTGGAGGCTCTGATGGATTTTCAGGTATTACAGCCAATCCTCTTTTAGGAGTGTTTTCTGATTTTCTTATTGCACAAGGAGGTACAACTGTACTAACAGAAGTACCAGAAATGTTTGGTGCGGAAACTATTTTAATGGAACGAGCAGAAAATGAAGAAGTATTTAATAATATCGTATCTTTGATCAATGATTTTAAAGCTTACTTTGTGACTCATCAACAACCTATTTATGAAAATCCTTCTCCAGGAAATAAAGCAGGAGGAATTACAACCTTAGAAGAAAAATCATTAGGCTGTATTCAAAAAGGTGGAGTAGGTACTATTGTTGATGTATTAAAATATGGTGAAACATTGCGTAAACCAGGACTTAATTTGTTAAACTCTCCTGGTAATGATTTAGTATCCTCTACAGCATTAGGAGCTGCTGGATGTCATATGGTTTTATTTACAACAGGAAGAGGAACTCCTTTTGGTAGCTTTGTTCCCACGATGAAAATAGCTACCAATACAGCATTATATGAAAAGAAACCTCATTGGATGGATTTTAATGCAGGTAGTTTAGTAGAAGATCATTCTATGGATGAAGTGGTTGAAAAACTTATTCACTATGTGATTCGAGTGGCTAGTGGAGAAAAGGTAAATAATGAAAAGAATGGATTTCATGAAATGGCTATTTTTAAAACAGGAGTAACCTTATAGTTAAAAGTAATATTGCTAAAAAGCCTATAGAAATGTTATATATAACAATTCTATAGGCTTTTTATATACATATAAAAATTTATTAGGAAAAACTTAAAAAATTTGGATTTTTATATTTTCTAATGATATAATTATTTTTAAAAGTAAGTTTAATTTTTTTATGATGGGTCTAGAGGAATATGAGATGAACTGAAAAGTTCAATAAGAGGTGAAGATATGAAAAATGTAGGATTAGTTTTAGAGGGTGGAGGAATGAGAGGCGTATATACCAGTGGTGTATTAGACTTTTTTATGGAAAAAGATTTATATTTTCCTTATGTTATTGGTGTATCCGCCGGAGCATGTAATGCTGTTTCTTATGTTTCAAAACAAAAGGGACGGAGTAAAAAAGCGACGATTGATTCTATTGAGGATCCTGAATATATGAATTATCGAAATTTATTTGAATACGGTTCTTTACTTCATATGGATATGATTTTTGATGAATTTCCTAATAAAACTATTCCCTTTGATTATGATACTTTTTTTACTAATAAACAAGAATGTGTTATTGTGACAACCAATTGTATAACAGGGAAAAGTGAATATTTTTATAAGAAAGATAGTCAGGATATTATGAATATTTGTAGAGCCTCTAGTAGTATACCTTTACTCTCTCCTATTGTGGAAGTTGATGGAACACCTATGTTAGATGGTGGCATTACCGATTCTATTCCTATTCAAAAATCTATTCAAGATGGGAATATTCGCAATGTATTAGTATTAACAAGAGATCAAACGTACCGAAAAAAACCTTCTAAAATAAAATGGATTATTGAAAAAGCATATAAAGAATATCCTTATTTACAAAAGTCTATATTCAATCGTTATCAGATGTATAATGATACGTTAGATTTTATTTTAGAGCAAGAAAAAGAAGGAAAGGTTTTTGTTATTCGTCCACAAAAGCCAGTACAAATTCGAAGAATGGAAAAAAATGTAGAACGATTAACTGCTTTATATACTCAAGGCTATGAGGATGGGAAAAGGGTATATGATCTATTAATGAATTGGTTGTAAATGGGAAAATAGATCAAAGAATCTTTTTACATGAAGTTGTATCTCCTTTTCATATATTGTATAATAATAGAAGTTTGTATGGACAGAAGGAGATGAAATTGGTGCCACAAAAAGAAATAATACAACGTTTACAAAAAAAGATGCCCGGAGTTTGTATTTTGGAAAAGGAACCTATGAGAAATCATACTTCTTTCAAAATTGGAGGACCAGCAGATTTATTTTTTATACCTCAAAATAAAGAGGAGATTGCTTATGCAATAGAACTGTGTAAAAAATATGACTTTCCTTTTTATATTATGGGAAATGGCAGTAATCTTTTGGTTTCTGATCAAGGATATCGAGGAATGATTATTCAAGTATATAAAAACATGAGTGATGTTAAAATAGAAGGAGAAAGAGTATGGGCAGAAGCTGGGATCTTATTATCCACTTTATCTAAAAAAATAGTGGCAGCTCACCTAGCAGGTTTTGAATTTGCTAGTGGAATTCCTGGCACCTTAGGTGGAGGATTATATATGAATGCAGGAGCTTATGATGGAGAAATTAAATTTATCGTAGAATCTGTAGAAGTTATTGATACAATGGGACAATATATAATCCTAAGGAATAAAGATATGAAATTTGAATATCGAAATAGTATCTTACAAAGAACACCTTATATTGTTACAGCGGCTTCTTTACATTTAAAAAAGGGTAATAAAGAAGATATTATTACAAAGATAAGAGATTTTACAGAGCGAAGAAAAACAAAACAACCATTAGAATATCCTAGTGCGGGAAGTACTTTTAAAAGGCCTAAAGGATTTTATGCGGGTAAATTGATTATGGATTCGGGACTTAGAGGATATCAAATAGGGGGAGCCCAGGTTTCAGAAAAACATTGTGGTTTTATTATTAATAAAGGAAATGCTACAGCAGAAGATGTAAAGACATTGATTCAATTTATACAAAAACAAGTAAAAGAAAAATTCGATGTTTTACTAGAACCAGAAGTTCGATTTTTAGGAGAATAAAAACACAGGTTCAGTTTTGGCTTTTTTGTGGTACAATATAGACATAAGAAAAAACTTACGAGAGCATGAGAGAGGAGCATGTTCATGCGTTTTGTCATCGTTACAGGAATGTCTGGAGCAGGAAAAACGACAGTTATTAAAATATTAGAAGATATAGGTTTTTTTTGTGTAGACAATCTTCCACCAGCTCTAATTCCTAAAATGGCTGAAATTATTTTTAATCCAGGAAGTCAAATTAAGCAAGTAGCTTTAGGAATTGATATTCGTGGAGGTGATTTGTTTTCAGAATTATTTGCAGGGTTAGATTCATTACGAGAACAAGGATACGATTATGAGATTATCTTCTTGGATGCTTCTGATGAAGAACTCATTAAAAGATATAAAGAAACGAGAAGAAAACATCCATTAGCACAAGGTGATCGACTTACCGTAGGTATTGCAAAAGAAAGAGCTATGTTGGAAGAAGTAAAAGAAAAAGCGAATTATATTTTAGATACAACATATATTTTAACAAGAGAGTTAAAAGAAGAAATACAAAAAATATTTTCAGAAGACAATCCATTCAATAATTTAATTATTAATATTCTTTCTTTTGGATTCAAATATGGAATACCGAGTGATTCAGATTTAGTTTTTGATGTTAGGTTTATTCCTAATCCATATTATATACCAGAAATGCGAGAACAAACGGGTAATGATGCAGAAGTACAACACTATGTTTTACAGTGGGATGAGACAAAAAAATTCATGAATCAATTAAAGGATATGGTTTCTTTTCTTCTTCCCTATTATGTAAAAGAAGGGAAAAATCAATTGGTTATTAGTATTGGTTGTACAGGAGGTAAGCATCGTTCAGTTACCGTAGCCAATGAGTTATATCACTTTTTACGCTCTAGGCAAAACAGTGTAATGATTCAGCATCGGGATATAGAGAAAGATCGAAAACGGGGGAAGTAATATGTCAATGAGGCAACAAACCGAGCCCCATATTGTAGTTATTGGAGGCGGAACAGGAATATCAACTATGTTACGTGGGCTGAAACGATATACATCTCATCTAACAGCTATTGTTACTGTAGCGGATAATGGCGGAGGTTCAGGGATCCTAAGAGAAGAAATGAAAATGCTTCCACCAGGAGATATTCGAAATTGTATCTTGGCTTTGGCCAATACAGAACCAGTTATGGAAAAATTATTTCAATATCGATTTACAGAAGGTTCTTTGAAAGGACAAAACTTTGGTAATTTATTTTTGGCAGCAATGAATGGAATATATGGTAGTTTTGAACAAGCTGTTCAATCTACTAGTGAAGTTTTAGCAGTTACAGGAAGAGTACTCCCTGTGACAAATGAAGATATTCAACTTTGTGCTACATTTACAGATGGTAGTACTATTTGTGGAGAGTGGGAGATTGTACAAGCAAGCAAAACGAATGGAACACTGATTCAACGAGTATACTTAGAACCTAGTCATCCCAAAGCTTTGCCAGAGGCTTTAGAAGCTATAGAAAAAGCAGATGTTATTATTTTGGGGCCTGGAAGTTTATATACTAGTATTATTCCTAATTTACTAGTCGATGGAATAACAGAGGCAATCTGTAATGCAAGAGGAATAAAAGTATATATTAGTAATATTATGACTCAGCCAGGAGAAACGGAAGGTTATGATTTACGAAGGCATATTCAGGCATTGGAGGAACATGGAATTTCTAATGTGATTCAGTATGTGATTGTAAACAATAAAAAAATTCCCAAAGAAATTTTGCAAATTTACCAAGAAGATGGGGCTATTCCAGTTCCGTATAAAATAGATGATTTTAAAGATAGTAATATTCATTTAATTGAAGCACCGGTTTGTAAAGTATATCAAGATAACAAATTAATACGTCATGACCCCGATTGTTTAGCCTATCATATTATGAAATTAGCGAAGGAGTAGTAAAATGTCTTTTTCGTCTGATGTAAAAAGAGAGTTATCGCGACAATTAGAAATGGCAAGGCATTGTCAGATTGCAGAAATTGCAGGTATTATTAATATGTGTGGACAAATTATTTCTCAATCCGATAAGATTTTAGTGAAGGTACAGACAGAAAATCCAGCCGTAGCTAGAAAATACTTTACTTTACTAAAAAAGGCTTTTAATATAAATGTAGAAGTACTAATTCGAAGAAATACGCAATTAAAAAAAAATCGAATTTATATTCTAGTAATAAGAGATTCTCATCAAGTGGAAAAAGTGTTATTAGCGACTGGTTTAATAATAAAACAAAATGGATATGTGTATATAAAAATGGAAATTGATCCATTACTAACTCAAAGCACTTGTTGCAAAAGAGCATATATCCGAGGGGCTTTTTTAGGAGGTGGATCAGTTAGTGATCCAGAAAAAACATATCATTTAGAATTTGTTAATGCAACGTATAAACATAGTAAACAATTACAACAATTGATTAATAGTTTTGGAATGGATTCAAAGGTTATTAAACGTAAAAAAAATTATATAGTTTATTTAAAAGAAGGAGAACAAATTGTAGACCTTTTAAATATTATGGAAGCTCATATTGCTTTAATGAATTTGGAAAACATTCGAATTATGAAAGAAATGAGAAATAATGTAAATCGCATGGTGAATTGTGAGACGGCTAATTTAAAAAAAACAGTTTCAGCCGCTGTAAAACAGTTACAAGATATTGAATATGTAGATCAGATAATAGGACTTCATAATTTACCATCCTCTTTGGAAGAGGTGGCACATTATCGAATCCAACATCCAGACGCTAGTTTGAAGGAGTTAGGGACTCTTTTAAATCCACCTGTAGGAAAATCTGGTGTAAATCACCGTTTAAGAAAAATAAGCAATATTGCAGAACGCTTACGAAAAAAAAGAGGAGGTCAATCATATGATTGAAAAAGAAATTATAGTAAATATTTCTTCTGGTTTAGAAGCACGTCCTGCAGCTTTGTTTGTACAAGTTGCAAGTAAGTTCAATAGTCATATATATGTTGTAATTAACGAAAAAAAAGTGAATGCAAAAAGTATCATGGGAATGATGTCCTTAGGTGTTATTGAAGGAGAAAAAATTATTATTGGTGCAGATGGAGAAGATGAAGAACAAGCAATGGCTGAATTAATAAAATTTTTAACAGATACAAAAGAAATAAAGTAAAGAAGATGCCTATAGGCATCTTTTTCTTATTTGTTATTATAGTGTATTCAGTAAAACTTTGTTATAATATATATACTTATGGTCAGAAAGGAGGAGTAGGTTTGAAATTACCTTTTACCCACCTTCATGTTCATACGGAATATAGCTTATTAGATGGTTCTTCTAAGATTAAAGAATTAGTAGCTAGAGTAAAGGAACTAGGAATGGATAGTGTAGCTATTACAGATCATGGTAGTATGTATGGAGTGATTGATTTTTATAAGGAATGTAAGTTACAAGGGATACATCCTATTATTGGTTGTGAAGTCTATGTAGCACCTAGAACTCGATTTGATAAAGAAGGAGCCATGGATGCTAATTATGCTCATTTAGTCTTACTTGCAGAAAATAATACAGGATATCAAAACTTGTTAAAAATAGTATCTGCGGGATTTATTGAAGGTTTTTATTATAAGCCAAGAATTGATTTGGATTTACTGCGACAATATCATACAGGCATTATTGGATTAAGTGCTTGTCTGGCGGGTCCTATAGCGAAACTATTAACCCAAGGCTCTTATGAAAAAGCAAAAGAGGCGGCTTTCCTTTATCAAGAGATTCTAGGAAAAGAAAATTTTTATTTAGAATTACAGGATCATGGATATCCAGAACAATCCAATGTCAACCAAGGATTACTTAGAATGTATCAAGAAACAGGTATTCCTTTAGTGGCTACCAATGATATTCATTATACGTTTAAAGAAGATGTACAAGCTCATGATATTCTCTTATGTATTCAAACAGGAAAAACAGTACAAGATGAAGATCGTATGCGATATGAAGGTGGACAATTTTATGTTAAATCACCAGAGGAAATGTATAAACAATTTCCTTATGCAAAAGAAGCCTTAGAAAATACGTATAAAATAGCAAAACGATGTCAGGTAGAATTTGAATTTCATAATTTGAAGCTTCCTAAATATGATGTACCGGATGGTTATCATGCATCTTCTTATTTACGACAATTATGTCAAGAAGGTTTAAAAAAGAGATATAAGAAAATTACAGAGGAAGTACAACAACGATTAGAATATGAACTTAATATTATCGAAGAAATGGGATATGTTGATTATTTTCTTATTGTATGGGATTTTATAAAGTATGCAAAAGATCAAGATATTATGGTAGGACCGGGTCGAGGATCTGCAGCTGGTAGTATTGTATCTTATTGTCTACAAATTACGAATATTGATCCTATTCAATACCAACTTCTGTTTGAAAGATTTTTAAATCCAGAAAGAGTGAGTATGCCAGATATTGATGTGGATTTTTGCTATGAAAGACGTCAAGAAGTGATCGATTATGTAGTTGAAAAATATGGAGAAGATCATGTAGCCCAGATTGTTACCTTTGGAACGATGGCAGCACGTGCTGTCATTCGAGATGTAGGACGAGCATTAAATTTACCCTATGGAGAGGTAGATAAAGTGGCTAAGATGATTCCTACTACTCTAGGAATTACTATTGAAAAAGCATTAGTAATCAATGCAGAATTACGGGATTTATATGATTCTAACCAAGATATTCGATACTTAATAGATATGAGCAAACGTTTGGAAGGCTTGCCTAGACATTCCTCTACACATGCAGCAGGTGTAGTTATTGCTGAAAAACCGGTAGTAGAATATGTACCTTTAAGCTCCAATGATGGTGTAATTACGACTCAGTTTCCTATGACAACTTTAGAAGAATTAGGTCTTCTCAAAATGGATTTTTTAGGTTTACGTACTCTAACCGTTATTCAAAATGCAGTAAAACAAATAAAATACAATCATCAAAAAGACATTCATATGGACGAAATTGATTTTGATGATCCCAAGGTATATGAGCTTATTTCTCAAGGAAAGACAGAAGGAGTTTTTCAGCTAGAAAGTGCTGGAATGAAGTCCTTTATGAAGGAATTACAACCAACAAGTTTGGAAGACTTAATCGCAGGTATTTCTCTTTATCGTCCAGGACCTATGGATTTTATTCCTAAATATGTTCAAGGAAAACGAAATCCAGATACTATTCATTATCTCTGTAAAGAATTAGAACCTATCCTAAAAACTACGTATGGTTGTATTGTATATCAAGAACAAGTCATGCAAATTGTACGAGATTTAGCAGGATATACACTTGGACGCAGTGATTTAGTTCGAAGAGCGATGTCTAAGAAAAAAGCCGATATTATGGCAGAAGAACGGAAAAATTTTATTTATGGGAATGGCAAAGAAATACCAGGATGTATTCAAAGAGGTATTTCAGAATATATAGCAGAAAAAATCTTTGATGAAATGACAGATTTTGCAAAATATGCATTTAACAAATCACATGCTGCTGCTTATGCAGTGATTGCGTATCAAACAGCATGGTTAAAAACATACTATCCAGTAGAATTTATGGCTGCTTTGATGACCTCAGTGATGGATAATTCAACAAAAGTATCAGAATATATTATGCATTGCAAGACGATGGGAATTCAATTATTACCTCCAGATATTAATTCAGGATATTATAGTTTTTCTGTATGGCAGGGAAAAATTCGTTATGGGCTAGGAGCTATTAAAAATGTAGGAAAAGGGGTTATTGAATCTTTAGTAATAGAACGACAAAATCATGGTTTTTTTCATAGCTTAACAGATTTTTGCCAACGATTAGATGGTAAAGATTTAAATAAAAGAGCGATAGAGAGCTTTATTAAAGCAGGTGCTTTTGATTCTCTAGGAGGAAAACGAAGTCAGTACATGATGATTTATAAAAATATATTAGATAGTATTCAGCAAAGTAAAAAAAGGAATATAAGAGGACAGGTTAATTTGTTTCAGTTAGAAGAAAGTAGTGTTCCTATGGACTATTTACCAGAAGTAGAGGAATTCCCTCAAAAAGTAATATTGGCCATGGAAAAAGAAGTATTAGGTGTATATATTAGTGGTCATCCTCTAGCAGAACATGAAAAACAATTGTTACGTAGAATTACAGCGAAAAGTATTGATTTTATTTCAACTTCTATAGAACAAGAACATTCATCCTTAGTAGATGGACAAAAAGTAGTGATTGGAGGGTTACTAGTAGACAAAAACATCAAGACTACTAGAAAAAATCAAATGATGGCTTTTTTAACTATAGAGGATTTATATGGTACAGTAGAAGTCATTGTTTTTCCTAAGCAATACGAACGTTTTGGTGCCCAATTGCAAGAAGATGAAATTTATTATGTGGAAGGAAGAGTTACCCAACAAGAAGAAGAAAATGCAAAAGTAATTTGTGAAACAATGATTTCTTTTGAAGAAGATAGTGATAAAAAACAAATATTGTGGATTAAGATTCCTTATGATCAGAAAGAAGAGATATTACAAACAACTATTCCATCTATATTGAAAAAATTTCCGGGTAATGTACCGATTCAGATCTATCTAGAAAAAACAAAGCAACGTTTACAAGCATCAAAAGAATTATGGGTCAATCCTACCCAGGAATGTTTACAATTATTGAAAAAAGAGGTAGGTGTAAAAAATATTATTTTACAGGTCCATTCTTAAAAGATAAGAAATTTAAAAAATAGTTGCAAATAAAACTTGATTTGTTTACAATAAGGATGAATTGTTACATGAAATGATATAAATAGGTAAATAAAGATAGGAATATACAAATGGAGGGAAGAATAATGACAGAGCCAATTAAAACCATTGGTGTACTAACAAGTGGTGGTGATGCCCCAGGAATGAATGCTGCCATTCGAGCAGTAGTTCGAACAGCACTTGCTAAAGGATTACGAGTGATGGGAATTCGAAAAGGATATAATGGTCTTTTAACTGGAGATATCTATGAAATGGAAAGAAAAGATGTTTCTGATATTATCCAACGAGGAGGAACTATGTTATATACAGCTCGTTGTCCAGAATTTAAAGAAGAAGAAGGACAAGTACGAGGAGCACAAATGTGTAAAGTATTTGGCATAGAAGGGCTAGTTGTTATTGGTGGAGATGGTTCTTTTAAAGGAGCAGAAAAGTTAGCAGGATTAGGTATTAATACGATCTGTGTACCAGGTACAATAGATTTAGATATTGCTTGTACAGATTATACAATTGGTTTTGATACAGCAGTAAATACAGCTATGGATGCAATTAATAAAATACGAGATACGTCTACTTCACACGAACGTTGTAGTATTGTTGAAGTTATGGGAAGAGATGCAGGATATATTGCATTATGGTCTGCAATTACTAGTGGAGCAGAAGAACTTATCATTCCTGAAAAAGAACTTTTATCAGAAGAAGATTTAATTCGAGATATTATACAAAATCGTCATAAAGGAAAACGTCATAACTTGATTATTGTAGCAGAAGGTATTGGAAAATCTGCTGAATTAGCCGCAAAAATAGAGGAAGTAACCGGTATTGAAACAAGAGCGACTATTTTAGGGCATTTACAAAGAGGAGGTTCACCAACAGCATTAGATCGTATGCATGCAGCTATGATGGGATCCCTTGCCGTACAATTATTAACAGAAGGAAAAACAAATCGTGTAATAGCGTATAAAAATGGACAATATGTAGATTATGATATTAATGAAGCATTACAGATGAAAAAGACCATTGACAATAAAATGATTGAAGTGTGTACAATCTTAGCTTAGTATGATAAGTAAAAAATAAAGGAGATTCTCATGCGAAGAACAAAAATTGTATGTACGATTGGTCCAGCATCTCAGGATGTAGAGACCATAAAAAGGTTAATTCAAAATGGATTGGATGCTGCACGAATTAATTTCTCTCATGGTACTTATGAAACTCATGGAAAATTAATTCAAAATTTTAAACAAGCTCGGGAAGAATTAAATGCTCCTATTCCTATGATTCTGGATACAAAAGGACCTGAGATACGAATTAAAGATTTTAAAGAAGGTAGTGTTTCCTTAGTACAGGGTCAATTGTTTACACTAACAACAGAAGATATAGAGGGAGATTCAGAACGAGTTAGTGTTACGTATAAAAATCTTCCTTTTGATTTAAAAAGAGGAAGTCGTGTATTAATTGATGATGGCTTAATTGAGCTACGAGTCAAAAACTTGACAGATGTCGATGTAGAATGTGAAGTCATTAATGGAGGCATTATTAGTTCCAAGAAAGGTGTAAATGTACCCGATGTTTATGTTAATCTTCCTTCTTTAACAGAAAAAGATGTAGAAGATATTAAATTTGGTATTCAACAAGGATTTGATTATATTGCTGCATCTTTTATTCGTTCTGCAAACGATGTTCTTAAAATACGCAAGGTGTTAGAAGAAAATAACGGGTCACAAATTGCTATTATTGCAAAAATAGAAAATCGAGATGGGGTCAATGATATTGATGAAATTCTCGAAGTAGCAGATGGGATCATGGTAGCACGAGGAGATTTAGGGGTTGAAATTCCAGCAGAAGAAGTTCCTTTAGTACAAAAAATGCTTATTAAGAAAGCGAATGAAAAAGGAAAACCTGTTATTACAGCGACTCAAATGTTGGATTCTATGGTTCGTAATCCAAGACCAACACGAGCAGAAGCTAGTGATGTAGCCAATGCTATTTTTGATGGTAGTGATTCTATTATGCTTTCAGGAGAAACAGCTTCGGGTGCTTATCCTGTAGAAAGTGTAAAAGTAATGGCTCGAATCGCAAAACGTACAGAAAGTTCCATCAATTATATGAATAAGGTAAATATAAATTATTGTCAATCAGGAACCAATGTAACCAATGCAATCAGTCATGCTACTTGTAGTACAGCTGAAGATTTAAATGCAGCTTGTATTGTAACAGTGACAAAATCAGGAAGTACTGCACGAATGGTTTCTAAATTTAGACCCAATTGTCCAATATTAGCGTGTACGATTAATGAAAGAGCTTGGAGACAAACAAACCTTGTTTGGGGTTGTGTACCTGTAAAAGCACAACTAAAAAGTACTTCTGATGAACTTTTTCAACAAGCGGTAGATAAAGCAGTAGAGACAGGTATTGCTAAAAATGGAGATTTAGTTGTTATTACAGCAGGTGTACCTGTAGGTGTATCTGGGACTACCAATATTCTTAAAGTTCATATTGTGGGAAACGTTCTAGTTAAAGGAATTGGAATAGGAAATAAAACAGTATCCGGTGATGCTACTGTCATAAAAGTATTAGAAGAAACAGAAAAATATTTTCAAAAAGGAGATATTTTAGTTACTTATGATACGGACAATGATTATTTACCCTATCTTAAGAAAGCATCTGCCATTATTGTAGAAGCTAAAGGAAATAAAGAGGAACCTACTCATGCAGAAATTGTTGGAAGAACTTTAGATATTCCTGTAATTATAGGAGCACAAAATGCAGTAGAACTTATTCAAAAAAGTAAAGTGATTACGGTAGATAGTAAAACTGGGTTAGTATACAATGGAGTTGTAGATTTGCATAATAAAGATATAAAGAAGAATACTAATAAATAATTAATATCAATTAAAATAAATTAAAATAAATTTTGACAAGTAATAATGATTATTTATCAACAATTGTTTGACAAACAATAAAGGGAATGGTATATTAAGTATAGAGTAAGGGAATGATTCCCTTCGTTGTATAGAGAAGAAAGGAGAATGTACGATGGATACTTGGGTATGTTTGGTATGTGGCTATGTCTATGATCCTGCTGAAGGAGATCCAGATAATGGAGTTGCTCCAGGCACAACATTTGAAGATATTCCAGATGATTGGGTATGTCCTTTATGTGGGGTAGGAAAAGATCAGTTTGAAAAAAATTAAGAGTAAACCGCCTGTAAGGGCGGTTTTTTTTAAAAGTAAAAGAGGGAGAAAAAGAGAAAGGGTGGAGAAAAATGAAAAGTTTATATAGTGGTTTGGAATTATTAAAATTAGCAATTAGTATGGAAAAAGAGGGAGTAGATTTTTATCGTTCGTACGCTCAAAAAGCAGAAGGTAGCATAAAGAAAGAACTTCTTCAATTAGCAGAAGAGGAACATCAACATGAATTAATTTTTAAAAAAATGTATCAATGTTTAGAAGCTCAATATACAGAGGGAACAGGGGATTATCTTTTTATGGAAGAAATAGATCAGTTTTTCCGTTCTTATGCTACAGGAAAAGGGTTTAATAGAGAAAAGAAAGAACTTTCAACAATCAAAGAAGTATTAGAAACAGGAATTCAAACAGAAAAAATAACGATACAATTATATGAAGATATGTTAGAATATGCAAATGAAGAAACAAAAGAAATATTAGAACGGTTAGTTAAAGAAGAAAAAAATCATAAAAAGGCTTTAGAAAAACGCTTAGCTCAACTATAAAAATTTAATAGAATATATAAATTGATCATAGAGATATGGATTGTTTTATGAATGAATAAAAAGAAAATATTAAAAAAGGTTGATTTTTAGAAAAGATTGAAATATAATAAAAATGTAACGGATTACATCTTTGTTATATTTTTTTTAAATCAGAATGTAATCCATTACATATAGAGTAACTCAAGATTTATTTACGAGTATAGCTATTTTGATGTAAAGGAGGGATATATAATAAAGATTCAGGATGTAGCGAAAGAAGCAAGAGTATCGGTTGCTACTGTATCAAGGGTATTGAATAATAATCCTTCTGTAGCTCCTACTACTCGTAAAAAAGTTCAAATGGCGATTGATAAATTAGGATACGAGCCTAATTTATTAGGACGAAATTTACGACGACTAGAAACAAAGATGATTTTAGTTTTACTTCAAAGTTTATCCAATCCTTTTTATTCTAAAGTAGTCCAAGGAATGGAAGATGTAGGACATAGAAATGGATATAATGTTATGATATGTAATACCGATTTTGATACCAATAGAGAGAAAGAATATTTAAGTTTATTAAAAAATAAGTTGGTGGATGGAGTTATTTTTGCCGCTCCTGCATTAAGCGGAAAAGAATTATCGATGATGGCAAAGCAATATCCTATTGTACAATGTTGTGAATATAAAGCAGATGCTCAAGTTTCTCGAGTATCTATTGACAATGTTCAAGCGGGATATACAGCTACGCGTCATCTTATTGATATGGGACATACAAATATTGGCATGATTAGTGGACAAAATCGTCTTCCTTCTGCAAAAGAACGAGAAAAAGGATATAAAATGGCTTTAAAAGAAGCTGGAATTTCTTTTCGAGATCCATGGATTCAGTATGAAAGCTATGGATTTCATGGAGGATTTAGAGGAACGCAAGCTTTATTACAACTAGATCCACGGCCTACAGCATTATTCGCAATTT
The DNA here is from genome assembly GCA_012524135.1 of Candidatus Epulonipiscium sp. GTDB lineage: Bacteria > Bacillota > Clostridia > Lachnospirales > JAAYNZ01 > JAAYNZ01. Next base: position 24,522 of record JAAYSE010000028.1, read on the forward strand.
CTGATATTATGGCTATTGGTGCAATGAAAGCATTAAAAGAAAAAAACATTTCAATTCCGAATGAAATGGCAGTGATAGGATTTGATAATACTGGAATTTCAGGAATGTATGATCCAGGATTAACGACGATTGCACAACCTAGATATGAGTTAGGCGCAACGGCTATGGAGTTGCTTCTTCAAGCGATCAATAAAAAAGAAACTCCAATACAAAATAAAGTATTAGCTCATGAACTTATTATTCGAGAATCAACGAAAGGTTTTTCGGATAAATAATATTAAGGAACCACTTTTTTTGATATCAGAATCTTACCAAAAAGGAGCGAAGTGATTCATTGAATTTTAAAGAACAAAATTCAATTTTCTACTTAAGAAAGTTGCAGATCAAGCAAATATAGGTACTTGCTATAAAGTATTTGAATTTATGAAATTAGATGTCTGTAGATGTTATTTAATAAAATAGGAGTACTAGATAGTATTCATACGTTAGTAACTATGAATTGAAAATATTTATGAGACAATAATGGAGGGGTAAATGATGAAAAAAGAATTAAAAGTAGGTATTATTGGATGTGGAGGAATTGCAAATTCAAAGCATATGCCTAGTTTGGCAAAATTAAAAAATGTAAAGATGGTTGCTTTTTGTGATATTATTCTAGAACGAGCAGAAAAAGCAGCGAAAGAATTTGGAACTTCAGATGCAAAAGTATATAAGAATTACCAAGAATTATTAAAAGACACGTCTATTGATGTAATTCATATATGTACACCGAATAAATCTCATGCAGATATTACAGTAGCTGCTTTAGAAGCAAATAAACATGTAATGTGTGAGAAACCTATGGCTAAGACAGCAAAAGAGGCAAGGCGAATGTTAGAAGCAGCAAAATGTACAGATAAAAAACTAACGATAGGGTATCAAAATCGTTTTCGAGAAGATTCAGAATATTTACACCAAGCGTGTAAACGTGGTGATTTAGGTGAGATTTATTTTGCAAAAGCTCATGCTTTGCGACGTCGTGCTGTTCCAACTTGGGGAGTATTTTTAAATGAAGAAGAGCAAGGGGGAGGACCTCTTATTGATATTGGAACACATGCATTAGATTTAACATTATGGATGATGGGAAATTATAAGCCTAAAACAGTAATGGGCAATGTTTATCATAAATTAGGAGATCAAAAAAATACTGCTAATGCTTGGGGAGATTGGAATTCTGAAGAGTTTACAGTAGAAGACTCTGCTTTTGGATTTATTACGATGGAAAATGGAGCTACTATTATTCTAGAATCTAGCTGGGCTCTTAATACACTAGATATAGGTGAAGCACAAACAACTCTTTGTGGTACAAAAGCAGGAGCGGATATGAAACAAGGACTTCGTATTAATGGAGTGGAATTTAATAAAACGTATGTAAAGAAACCACAATTCGGTGCAGATGGTGTAGATTTTTATGATGGATATTCAGAAACACCTGCTGATAAAGAAGCTAGGATGTGGATTGATGCTATTTTAAAGGATATAGATCCTATTGTAAAACCAGAAGAAGCTTTAGTGGTTACAGAAATACTAGAAGCTATTTATGAATCTGCAAAAACAGGAAAAGCTGTAGAATTTTAATGGTAAGATAGATTGTTTATAAAAAATGAGGGTTCAATATTTCAATCATGAGATTGGATTTTTATGAATAATATTTATACTATAAGAAATGTAAAGATATAAGGAGGAGAAGTAAATGAAATTAGGAGTATTTACAGTATTATTAGGAGATCAACCATTAGAAAAGGCTTTAGCTTATTTAAAAAAATCAGGGGTTCAAGCGGTAGAGATTGGAACAGGAGGATTTCCAGGTACAGCCCATGCAAATCCAAAAGAGTTGCTTGAAGATGAGAAAAAGTTAGAAGAATTTAAAAATACAATAGAGAAATATGAGATGGAAATTAGTGCTTTCAGTTGTCATGGTAATCCAGTACACCCTCAAAAAGAAGTAGCTAAGAAATTTCATGAGGACTTTGAAAATACAGTATTATTAGCAGAAAAATTAGGTTTAGACCGTATTAATGCTTTTTCAGGTTGCCCTGGAGATTCAAAAACATCACAATATCCCAATTGGGTTACTTGTCCTTGGCCAGATGACTTTTTAACAATATTAGATTATCAATGGAATGAAGTATTAATTCCTTATTGGAAAAAGGCTGTAGCATTTGCAAAAGAACATGGTGTTACAAGAATAGCTTTAGAAATGCATCCAGGTTTTTGTGTATATAATCCAGAAACCTTACTAAAATTAAGGAATGCGGTAGGACCGGAAATAGGTGCTAATTTTGATCCAAGTCATTTAATATGGCAAGGTATGGATCCAGTAGCAGCTATTAAAGAATTAGGAGATGCAATTTTTCATTTTCATGCTAAAGATACAAAAGTGGATGTAAGAAATACAAAGATAAATGGAGTTTTAGATACAAAACATTATGGAAATGAACTAGAGCGTTCATGGAT
>JAAYSE010000029.1 GCA_012524135.1 Candidatus Epulonipiscium sp.
ACAATCGTATAAAATTAATAACCAATGCTAATCTTGTATAACCAAGTCCATAAAGTAATCCCATAACCGCTGCAGACATAGCTAAAGTAATAAAGGCATAACGTTCATATTTAAAAATATTTTTTATTTCCCTAGCCATTATTTTAAAATAAAAAAAGACTTAACTTTAAAATCAAAATTATTAGAAATTACTAGATTTTATTGGAACTTTATGATATTATTGTATGAAAACTAAAAATAATCAAAAATTAAAGGGGGATATTAAAAATGAAATTGAGGAAACTTAGTTTATTATTAGGATTAGGTCTTTTCTTGACAACAACCGTTTATACAGGGAATGGGTACACTGATAGTTTAAAAAAAATAGGGATTGATGCAGAAACTTTTTCTGCTATGCCTTCAGAAAAACAACAATTTTATTCTAACATTGAAGTAGATTCAATAAAATCACAAAGTAAATATTATAAATTTGAAGAAACAATAGAATCGCAAAACAAAGATTATAAATTTAAAGAACTAATGAATACTCGATCATTAAATAAAACAGATATCAATATGATAGAAATTTCAGAGGAACAATTTTTGTTTGAAACAAAAAGGCATCTTGATTCTAATTTTGTTAAAACATTTGCTGCTGATTCAGACTTTACAAGTACAAGTTGGGTTGAAATGACTACTAAGTTAGCATCTATTTCAAATAGTAAAGATTATGTATTAACTAATGATGTTACATATATAAAGTCAAATGGATTTCTTCAACCTATTAATACACATATTACTGGATTAGGTTGTAATAGTAACTTTTCTATTATTAAAGATTCCGAGTATTTAAGAAGAGATTATACTTTATATAGTCCAGATTTAGGAATTTATAAGCCAGGACAATATGATTATATTTGGAGTGCAGATGAAAAATCTTCTAGTGGATATGCATTTAATTATGATGTAATTGAAACAGAAATTAACAATGAAGTATTCATGGCACTGAGAATAACTCCAAATGTTAATACTACAGTACTTGCTGATGGATATGGATATTATTCAAAATATAGTAGATCTGTATCTCCAACTCTTTCATTTGATGTAAGTGGAGCCAGTTTAACTATTGAACCTAATCGTAGCTTATCGACAGCCCCTAAAACACATGTTCAATTACGATAATTAAGAGAAGAGGATTTATTTATGTTAAAAAAATGTATATTTTACTTTACTGTAATTATTTACTTATTTGGAATACTATATGGATCAATAAATTCTAAAATAGAAATATCTTTGTTATTTAATGATATTTCTATTGAAAAGGTTTTATTTATGGGATATAACTTATATATAATAATAAGTATTATTATTATTGGATGTAAGTTGATAAAAACTAAAGATACATTGTATGTCTTTTATATTTATTCTATAATGGGTTATATAATATTTCATTTTATATATTTTATATGGGAAATATATAAAATACTTATTATATATAATTTTAAAACAGATGCACATTTATTAATAGCTAATGCATTAATAAATCCAACTGGAGCTTTACCTAATATAGTTATACCATTTATTTTGCTTCAAATAACGATTAATCTTCATCAAGAAAAATTATAATTATTTTTTAAGGACTAATAGATATTAGTCCTTTTTTGTTCTGAAACATTGGGTATGTCAAAAGAAAGAACTCTTGGCATACCCAATGCTTTGGATAAAGATGTTATATATTTTTATTTTCTTATAAGCCTATACCTTTGTTTCTGAAAAATGTGAGAAAAAAACATTATATCAGCTATTGTTCATCTTGATAAAACTACTCCACATGTGCACTTAACCTATATTCCAGTAGTCCAAGCCACAAATAAAAAAGGCGAAGAAATAAAAAAAATCAACTATTCCGATTTCTGAAAAGGCTTTAACAGTTACGGTAAGCTGCAAGATAACTTTTATGACCATAGACCATATGAAAAAGCAAGAGTTTGACCTAAAAAGAGAGGAAAGGAACGAGGATCGGGAAGAAAAACGAGAGCATATGAATGTTAAAAAATTCAAAGAAAAAACCCTAAAACAGAATATATAAGGTTCAATTTGTAGAAGGAAAATATGACGTAGAAAACTTTTTACGTATCGCCAAACCTTTAGCTCATGAACCTGAAGGTGGCCGACGTTGTTGGGCATGCTATAGACTCCGATTAAAAAAAACAGCTG
>JAAYSE010000181.1 GCA_012524135.1 Candidatus Epulonipiscium sp.
GTAAGGTTTAGAATATAGCTTTTTGAAGCATAATATGATGAGAATAAAGGCCCAGGCATAAAGCCAGATATAGAAGAAGTATTAAGAATAATTCCATCATTTCTGCGTTTGAAATCAGTGAGGAAAAGTTTTGTAAGGATATGAGTAGCACGGATATTTACTTTAATCATTTCTAATTCACTGTCGAGGCTTGTCTCAGTAAAGTTCCCAAAAACACCATATCCAGCATTATTTATAATCATATCTATCCTTTTGTTTTTACAGGTATGATATAACATAAAAGGAGACTTTTCTTCTGATAAATCAAGTGGAATTACTGCTACTTTATTATTATACTTCTGTTTTAGCTCAGATTTTAATTTGTATAACCTTGATTTACTTCTTGCAGTTAGGATTAAATCCCATCCTAATCTACCGAGATAACGTGCCATATCTCTTCCAATTCCAGAACTAGCACCAGTTATTAATGCTGTCATAAAAGACACCCCCTATATTTATATTAAATTACTTATAATTAAATTATATCACAAATATCCCTAAAAATCCACGGCAATAAATATTTAAATTTAATTATTTTTTGGAAAACTATAGACTTGTATAAAAAAATGTAGTATAATATATTTTAACTGAATAAGGATTAACATTTAAACTGGAGGTAATATTTAATGATGAAGTTAAAAAGAGTTTCAGCGGCTTTCCTTGCATTTATTATGATTATATCAATGGTTGGTTGCGGAGATACTTCATGGGCTGTAAAAATTGATGGTTTTGAGGTAAGGGCGGGTATTTACCTTTATTATTCTCTTAATTCATACACAATGGCTCTAGAAAAATTAAAAGAAGAGGGCATTGATACAAAAAATAAAAAGGAAGTTAAAAAAGCAAAAGTAGAAGATATTCCGATTCTAGATTGGGTGCAAAAGGAAACAACTGAACAGTTGGTTAGATTCGTTGCAATTGAGAGAGAATTTGAAAGGTTAGAACTTTCCTTTGACGAGGACAAACTTACTGAAATAAGACAAAAGACAAATAACTTTATCGATGGGTTTAAGGATATGTCTGAAAAAAATGGTATCGGTGAGCAATCAATAAGAGATGTTATTGCTTCAAGCTATAAGGCAGATGCTATTTTAAGAAAGCACTATGGTATTGATGGATTAAATTCTATTACTGAACAGCAGTATAAGGATTTTTATTTAGAGAATAATGCCAGAGTTAAATATATTCAAATGTCATTGAGGGATGGTTCAGGTGAATTATTAGAGGGCAAAGACAAAGAAGAAAGAATCAAGATGGCCGAGGAGTATCTACAAAGGCTTAAAGATGGAGAAAGCATAGATGATTTGCTTGATGAATATTCTGAGTTTTCATCAGCTTTAGTTTCTGAAGCAGCGGCCGCAACGGCAACTGATGAGAATGGTGAAACTATGGCAACTACAACAACTACAGTAACTACTACGGAAGAAATTGAAACAACAGATGTTGAGACAAATATAGATGAGGAATCAAATTCAGAAACTTTGGAAGACGAGGAAACTACTATAACTACTCCTGAGGAAGATGATATAGATAGTGAAGAAACAACAAAACCTTTTGAGAATGAGGTAATCATACAAAAGGTAACAACCCCAGAATCACTAGATGAAGAGGAATCTGATGAAACAACAACGGTGAATTATAGACCATCAAAAAAGAGCAATGAAGCTATATTTGGTGACTCTGTAGTAGGTAATCCATTCTTAATTCAGGAGGATGATGCTTGTTATATTATACTAAAGCTTGATATTAAAGAGAGAATGACTGAGGATGATTTATGGTCTGAGCAAATAAAGGATTCTATCCTCTATACCCTTTATTATGATAAATATGACGAAATGCTCACCGAGATGTCTGATAAGTATGAAGTTAATAAAAATGAGGCAGCATACAAGAAATATAATCCACATAAATATAAAATTGATATGGGATAGATAAATCCAAAATTAAAGGGGAAATACTAATAAGTGTTTCCTCTCAGCCCGTAGAAAAAGCCTGATTTCAATGCGAAACCAGGCTTTTTCTACGGGCTGAAGCCCTTGATTTCAAGGGCTTTAGCTAATTTCTGATGTTTAATATTTAAACTTTCTTCAAACTTATAAGAGAAATTCTAATTGATATCTCAGGCTTTCTCCTATTCTTGCACACACCTTTTCTTCTTACTTTACGAATAATTAAAAAGTATGTGCATAATTAAAAAGTTTAATCTCAAAACTTATATTTTTAATCCTCACTCTGTTCTATATTTTTTAAACTTCTACCTTGCTCATCTTTCCACTCATCAAGACCATTTGTACTTGCATACCTTACAAAACTAGATGCTGCTGAAGGACTGGTAAAA
>JAAYSE010000182.1 GCA_012524135.1 Candidatus Epulonipiscium sp.
AATACTTAAAGTTTCTTCTCTTGAACCATTATCTACTATAACTACCTTACTTACAGCATTATACACACTAGCAAAACAACTATAAAAGTTTTTATCACAATTATAAGTAACAATTATGGCACAAATTAACTTCTTTTGCAAAAACTCACCTTCTTTTATTTTATTGCATTCCTTTGATTATAGCTAAGGATTTTTCTTTCTTCCCTTTTAAATAAAAAATTATTATTTTCAAAATTCTTGTAAAATAAAAATATAAAATAGCATAAATAAAATTGAAGGTTCCAACTCTACTTCTATATTTTTTTATAAGTTTTTTACGGTTTTTACTTCCATATTCTAAAGAAAATGCTGATTCTTCTCCACCTGTGGATGAACTAATCTTATGATAAACCTTTGATTCGCTTACATAAATCAATTTAAATCCAGCATCTTTAACTTTTATACAAAAATCAAAATCTTCATAATACATAAAAAATTCTTCTGGTAAATAGCCAACTTTACCTAATACTTCTTTTTTTATAAGCATTACACATCCAGTAATAAAATCTACTTCAATATCATTGTTGTAATTACCCAGATCTTCTTTTTTCTCGCCATAATGAATTGAGGTGAACTTTTTCCAGTTAATTTCTCCTCCAGCATACCAAATTATATTACTTTCAGGGTAATAATATATTTTAGCTCCTGCTACCCCTATATTAGAATCTCTCTCACTTTTATCTACTAAAGCATCAAGAAAATATTCATCAACTAAAGTATCATTATTAAGTAATAATACATAGTCACAATTCAATTTATTTATTGCATATTCTATGCCAATATTATTACCCCCAGCAAATCCTAAATTTTCCTTGCTTCTAATTAATACAATATCATTACTACAAGAATCTATATATCTTTTTAATTTTAAGTAATCATCGTCGGAGGACTTATTATCTATAATAATCACTTCGTAATTATTATACTTTATTTTTTTCAAACTTTTAATACATTCTATTGTATCTTCTGCCCCATTGTAATTAACAAGTATTATTCCAACTAAAGGTAATCCCAATATTATCTCCTCACTAACTTTAAATTAATCTTTTTTTCTAGTAAATCCAATACAAATTCCTAAAAGCATCCACAAATACAATCTCATATAATTTTGATTTGCTTGTAGCGTTACCATAAACACTATAATAGCAATGACTATTGCTTTATTATAAATTGATGTTTCAGATATTTTTTTATAACACTTTTTCAATATTGATATAATGAAATAATAAAAGGCTCCAAAACCTGTTATTCCTAAATTAGCCAGTAACTCTAAAGACACATTTGTAGGAGGAGTTCCTGATCCAGTATATCTCATATATGCATTTGGCCCAATTCCTAAAATAGGGTATTGTATAAAAATATTAAATGTATTCATCCAATTGCCAATTCTCTCACCAGAAGAATTTACTAAACCATCTCTAAATATTCTACCTAAAAATACATCAATAAAACCAATATTCATATTCAAAACAATAACTAGAATAATAATAATACCTACCAATACTCCAAGTAATATTTTTTTATTTATATTTAATAAAGTCTTTATATTCAAAATTAACATTAAAAATATTGTAAACCCAATTGCCAAATACCCTGTAGTTGATGTAATTAAAATTAAAGAAAGTAATGCATTTATAGAATTTGCAATATATTTTCTTGTTTTAAAATTTATCAATAAGTATATACTTAAAGCAAAATATACACTAAAATATGTAGCAACATATGATGGTTCATAAAACCATATTGAAGGTCTATATATACCCATATAATGTTGCATTGAGAAGAACGGATCATTATAGCCTAATGATCCTACTATAAATTGTATGTAAATATAAATACTTTGAATAATAAAAGAAAATAATATTAAATCAATAACTTTTTCTTTTTTTGTAGATTTAGCATATGAATAAAAAACATATAATACAAATAAGAAGTTATATATAAGCCAAAAGTCATAAGCTAAACTAGCTCTTAAATCAAATGTAAATATTGTAGATAATATATGCGATGCTACAACAGCTATCATTGGAATCGTTATTATTATCTTATATTTTCCTTGAAGAAATAAAATAAAACTTTCTAAAACCAAAATTAATTGAACAAATCTTACAGTAAATCCACCTATATCTAGAGATATTCTATCACTTCCAATAAACACCATAGACAGTAATATTAACACTAAACTTATTTTTTCTAACATTTCATTATTTAAATTTATTTTTTTAATCTTAGGTATGGTATACTCTCTCATTAAAGTCCTCCTTTATATTGATTTATATACCTCCAAGATTTTATCACTACAATCATTCCATAGATAACTCTTGGTGACCTCTAACCCCTTTTTCACTAAAACATCTAAATCAATAGTTTCATTTATTACACTATTTATTTTTTCGCTTAAATCTTTTTCATCTAAAGTCTCAAATACTATAGCTCCATCTTTAACAACCTCAGGCAAAGATGCCGCATTTGATACTATAACAGGACAACCACAAGCCATTGCTTCTAATGGTGGTAATCCAAAGCCTTCATATAATGATGGAAATACAAATACTTTAGCCAAACTATATATTGCAGGTAAATCTACATCATCAACAAAACCAATAGACCTTATTCTATCTTCAATCTTTAACTCCTTAGCCGCTTTCTCACATTCTTCTGACAGTTTTCCGTTAATAATTAATGGTATATTCTTATCTTCTATTAACGATAAAGCTTTTACTAAAGTCACAACGTTTTTATGTGGCTTTTGGTTTCCTATATATAAAATAAACTCTCTTGGTAATTTGTATTTTTTTCTTATATCACTTAACTTCTTTTCATTATTTTCTTTCTTAAAACTTTCATCTATTCCGTTATAAGTAACTATTACCTTATCATGAGAGCACTCTAACCATTCTAACAATTCATTTTTTGCAAATTGTGATACAGTTAAAAGCTTTTTAGATTTATTAGCACAATTTTTCACTATAAATTTGTAATAGTATTTATGAAAAGGTGAATAAAATTGTGGAAACCTTATATGATTAAGATCATGAATCGTCATTATCATCTTCTTTTTTATAAATGGACTCGCAACAAAAGAAGGGGAATGAAAAATTACATTTCCTTTAAAATTATTAATTATTCTTGGTAATTCCACTTGTTCACCTAAAGATAAAAATTTAGATCTCATCTTTATAAAGTCAACATTCTTTATATCTTTAAAAATTTTCTTTGAAAGTTCTATATCATTTACTAAGAGATAATAATTTATTTTACCATCATTGTTTTTTATAAGCTCATAAGTATATCTTGCTATTCCATGGAGATTTTCATTTACCATTCTAGCATCTATTATAACATTAATTTTATCTTTCATTACTATCCTCCTATTTTGATATAGAGTTAACTTTAAATATACTCCTTATATTCCTTTAAAGTATCCATATACTTCTTGTTAACCACAAAGATTGCATCTTCCGTTTCTATTGACATAACATCCTCTATACCTATCATAACAATCTTCTTTTTATTATTTAGAACCATACTAGATTGACATTCTATAACCTTAGCTCCGTCATTTAAAATGTTATTATTACAATCTTTCTCTCTATATCTTTCTACAGCTCTCCAGCTTCCTATATCATCCCATCCAAAATTGCTAGGTATTACATATATCTTATCTGATTTTTCCAGAACTGCATAATCTATCGAAATTGAATCTGTCTGCTTATATTGAAGATTTATTAAATCCTGTAATTTTTCTTCATCAATAAAAGCTATATTATGAAGAGCTTCGTAAGTATTTGGAACATACTTCTTTATTTCATTTAATATCGTATTGCCTTTCCAAACAAACATTCCACCATTCCATAAGTAACAACCTTCTTTTAAATAATTTTCAGCTGTTTCTAAGTTAGGTTTTTCTACAAATCTTTCAACTTTTTTAATTTTATTTTCTTCATCTTTAGATACTTTTATATATCCATATCCCGTTTCAGGTCTATCAGGCTTCATACCCAAAGTAAGAATAGAATTTCCCTTATTTTCGATGAAATTATTAGCTAATAAAAGTGCATTTCTGAATTCTTCTTCATCTTTTATTAAATGATCTGAAGGCAAAACAGCTATTGTCGAATTTTTATAATATCTTTCTATAACAAAAGTAGATAAAGCGATGCAAGGTGCTGTATTTCTTCCTTCTGGTTCCACTATTATATTCCTTTCAGGTAATGCAGGTAATTGTTCTTTTACTAAGTTCACATACCTTTCACCCGTACAAACAAAAATTCTATCTATGGGTATTATAGGTAAAATTCTTTTCACCGTCATTTGTATCATAGTGTCATTACCTATCAGATTTAAAAACTGCTTAGGTTTTTCCTCTGTGGATAGTGGCCAAAATCTTGTTCCCTTACCACCAGCCATAATCAAAGCGCATAACATATATGTCCTCTCCTCACCTAAAGTTCTACTTAACTATCCATTTTTTCATATTTTTGTTTTCTAAATATTTTTCTTCAACAAAGTTTTTAATTTTTTCTTTATAAACTGATTCATCAAATTTTTCAGCATGTTCTCTTATTTCATATTTATTAAATTCTGTTTCATTAAATTTCTTTACTGCATTTATAAGATGCTCTACAGTTTGCTCTTCAAAAAATATTCCAGTTTTACCTTCAATAACTGTTTCTAATGCTCCACCTTTTCCATATGCAATTACCGGACGTCCACTAGCCATTGCTTCTAATGGAGTAATTCCAAAATCTTCTTCTCCAGGGAATATAAAAGCCTTACACTTTGCGTAATATTCCTTTATTACCTCATCAGGCTGTCTTCCTAAAAACTTAATATTATCTTTTGCTATAGATTTTAGCCCATCCAACTCTTCACCAGCTCCAATTACCACTAAAGGAAGCCCTAATTCGTTAAATGCTTTTACTGCTAAATCAATCTTTTTATATCCAACTAATCTTGATACTACTAAAAAATAATCTTCATCTGTTTCTGATATATTAAATAAATTACATCTCACTGGGGGATGTATAACTACAGATTCTCTTCTATAGTATTTCCAAATTCTCTTTGCAACATTTTCTGAATTAGCAATAAAATAATCGACTCTATCAGCTGCTAATCTATCCCATATTCTCATATAAGTCATAAAAACTCTTAAAATTCTTTTCTTAAAATTTCCCATACCAGAATTATTTACATAATCATGATAAAACTCCCATGCATATCTCATAGGAGTATGACAATAACATATATGTACTGAGTTCGAACTTGTTATTATTCCCTTTGAACATGCAGAATTACTACTTAATATTACATCATATTCACTCAAATCAAAATTTTCAAAGGCAAATGGCATAAGAGGCAAAAATTTTTGATGCCCCTTATTTACCCACCTTTGTAAAAACGAAGTCCTAACATCGATATTTTTCAATCCCTCATCTAAATTTTCTGGACTATACATAGTTGTATATACTGGCGCATCCTTATAAATTTGCAAAAAGTTCTCTACGCACCTCTCTGAACCAGCCATATTTGTAAGCCATTCATGTACTAAAGCAACTTTCATATTAAACAGCTCCTTCTTTCTTTATAACAGACACGAATGTCTTTAATATTATTTTTATATCCATTATTATAGATCTGCTTTTAATATAATGCATATCCATTTGAACTCTTTCATCATAGGTAGTATCA
>JAAYSE010000030.1 GCA_012524135.1 Candidatus Epulonipiscium sp.
ATATTGAAAAAAATGCAGGGTAAGACAACGGAAGGAGCAAAGAAGAGACGAGAAGAAGTGATTGAATTTAAAAAGGTTTGTCGGGAGGTTTTAACATGGTTATAACAGGTAGAAAAGTAATACAATATATGGAGACGATAGCCCCTATGAAATATGCTGAAGAATGGGATAATGTAGGATTTTTAATAGGAAATCCAGATAAAAAAATAAAAAGAATATTGGTGGCTTTAGATGCAATACCAGAAGTAGTAAAAGAAGCCATTGATTATCAAGTAGATCTTATTGTGACTCATCATCCTTTTCCCTTTCGATCCGTTAAATCAATATGTCAAGATTGTTCAGAAGGAAAGTTGATTATTGATTTCATTAAGCATGATATTGGATTGTATGCAGCTCATACTAATTTAGATATTGCTTTTGGCGGTACTAATGATGTGTTAGCTGAAAAAATAGGATTACATTCTATAGATATTTTATCTCCCATAGTTTTAGAAAAACAATCAAGAGAAGAAGTTTTTAAAGAAGAAAAAGAAAAAAGAATAGGAATGGGCAGAATTGGTCATTTATTAGAACCAAGTTCTTTACAAAAGTATGCAAAAGAAATACGTAAAAAATTAAATCTTGAATATATAAGAATGATTGGAGAACCAGAACAAATAATACATAAAGTAGCTATATGTACAGGAAGTGGAATGAGTTATTTACAAGAGGCGATGAAACAAAATGCAGATGTGTTTATTACAGGAGATGTTAAGTTTCATGAAGCACAAAAGGCATTACAACATGGTATTGCGGTAATAGACGCTGGACATTATGGAACGGAACAATTAATTATTCCCGTATTAGCAAAGGGTCTTCGATCATGGGGAGAAGGTAAAATAGAAGTAATGGAATCAAAAATAAATGGGGAACCTTTTCAGGTGATTATTTAATATGGATCTGATAGAAGGAGGAGATAGAAGATGGAAAAAAATAAAAAACAAGTTCAAATTGTATTTTCAAATGGAGAAACAAAACAATATCAAACGGGTACTACCTTATTAGATATTAGTAAAGAAATGCAAGAACAATATAAGTCACCTATTGTAGCTGCCATTGTAAATAATAAATTGGCTGAACTACGAGAAACAGTAGAGCATGATGCAAATATACAGTTTATTGATATTACTCATAAAGATGGATTTCGTATTTATCAAAGAAGCTTATCTTTTGTATTAATTTTAGCAGCTCAAGAAGTTTTAAAAGAACAAGGAATTACAAAAGTACGAATTAATCATTCGATTAATAATGGTTTTTATTGTGATATAGAAGGAATACCTTCATTAAAAAAGGAAGATTTGAAAAAAATTGAGCAACGTATGAAAGAATTAGTACAGCAAGATCTTCCATTTAAAAAAGAAACTGTTTCTTTAGATCGTGCGCAGGATATTTTTAAAGAATATAAGATGTATGATAAAATTCAGTTATTTAAATATCGTCGGGCATCGAATGTAAATTTATATCAACTTTCTTGGTTAAAGAATTATTTTTATGGATATATGGTTCCAAGTACAGGATATTTACAAACATTTCGACTGATTTATTATGCTCCAGGCTTTATTTTGCAATTTCCTAATCGAAAAAATCCAAGCGAGCTTCCACCTAGTATTCCACATGAAAAGTTATCATCTATTTTTATGGAATCTGAAAAATGGGGACGTATTATGAATGTAGATACTGTAGGTGCTTTAAATGATATTATTTCACAACGAGGTATTGGCGATTTGATTCGTGTTTCAGAAGCATTACAAGAGAAGAAATTAGCGAATATTGCGGATCAAATATATCAAAGAAAAAATAAAGTAAAAATAGTATTGATTGCTGGTCCATCTTCTTCAGGTAAAACTACTTTTGCTCAGCGTTTATCTATTCAACTTCGGGTGAATGGTATACAACCACATGCTATTTCTATTGATGATTATTTTGTAGAGCGTCATTTAACACCATTAGATGAAGATGGAAATCCAGATTTTGAAGCATTAGAAGCAATTGATTTACAATTATTTAATCAAGATTTACAAGCTTTATTAGCTGGAGAAGCAATTTCTTTACCAACGTATAATTTTAAGACAGGTCGTAGAGAATATCGGGATAATATTTTAAAAATAGGAGACAATGATATTTTAGTTATTGAAGGAATTCATGGATTAAATGATAAATTAACAAAAGAGATTAATAGAGAACATAAATTTAAAATTTATATTAGTGCTTTAACTCAATTGAATTTAGATGAGCATAATCGTATTCCAACTACCGATACTCGATTACTTAGAAGAATTGTAAGAGATCATCAATATCGAGGTATGACAGCCAGCCAAACAATTGAAATGTGGCCGCTTGTTCGAAGGGGAGAAGAAAAGAATATTTTTCCATTTCAAGAAGAAGCGGATATTATGTTTAATTCTGCATTGGTATACGAATTGGCAATTTTAAAACAATATGCTGAACCTTTATTGTTTCAAATTAGTAAAGAGGATCCACATTATGCAGAAGCGAATCGATTGATTAAATTTTTAGATTATTTTTTAGGTGTGAGTAGTGAAGAAGTACCTAAAAATTCAATTATTAGAGAATTTATAGGCGGTAGTTGTTTTCATTAATATAAAAGAACACTCCATGGATTGGGAGTGTTCTTTTATATATTTTTTCCTTTTAACAAATCACGAATTTCTCCTAGTAGAACTTCTTCATTAGAAGGTTTAGGGGGAGTAGGTTTTTCTTTCTTCTTTTCTTTCTTCCAAGTATTTAGAAATTTAATAAAGAGAAAAATAGAAAAAGATATAATTAAAAAATCAACAACAGATTGAATAAATTGACCATAACTAAAAATAATTTCAGTTCCATCTCTACCTATAAAAATTTTTTCTAAATGGTTAAAATGAATTCCACCTAATAAAAGTCCTAATAAAGGCATAATAATATCATTGACTAAAGAAGAAACAATTTTATTAAAAGCTCCCCCAATAATAACACCTACAGCTAAATCAATGACATTGCCTTTCATCGCAAACTCTTTAAATTCTTTGAACATAAATACCTCCTTGATTCAAAAAATGGTCAATGAGGGACTCGAACCCCCGACTTCCTCCACGTCAAGGAGACACTCTACCAGCTGAGTTAATTGACCAGTGCAAGCCTTATTATACTATAAGTTTTTTGGGGATGCAACTTTTTCTATCTATTTATTAGGCGATAGAAACAGCAGTAACAGGAATGCTTTGTAATTCAAATATAAAATAGGATAATAATGCAGAGGAGTGTAAAATTGATTGTTCTAAATCAATAGACATAATTTCTTCCCATGTAAGATCTTTAATTCTGTCTAAATAAATTTGATTCATTTTTTCCATATATTCAGGAACTGTTATATTATCTTGTTGTATCCAGTGAATTTGCTCCTCTACCCATGCATTCATTTTTGGTGATATCTTATTTTCTGAGGTATAGTTATTTAATAAATATTCATATTGGATATGCTTTTTCATATCAATGGTATAAATATTATGAGAGAGACAGAAAGCATCTGCTATATAATGGCTTAATAAGCCTAGAATAAAAGAAATTCGATTAATTTTTTTATCTGAAAATACGATTCGTTTATATTCTTTATCAAAATGTTCTCCAACTAATTGTGGAGAGTGAATCTGCATTCGACGTAAAGGCTGAATATCAGGCATACAAGCTCCGATTTGTAATAATTTTTTATTAAAAGTAATACCAACATGTTCTTCAATAATTTCAGAAGCTTTTTCTGCAATAAAAATATGATTTGCTAATCTCAAGTGAACACCTACTTTCTTGTTTAAGGTTAAAAACATCTTTTACTATTATACATGTTTTAAATAAAAAATGCATTAGAATTTTTCACTAATTTTATATAATTTTTATAGTAGTCCTTATCGAATAGTGAATAAATAAATCCCCAGCATGCTGGGGATTTATTTATTCACTATTTAAAGTTATTTTTTTCATCTTCATTTTTTTGTTGAATGTCTTGTGCATTTTTCTTTTCTTTTTCTTTTTCGTTCATAAATTCTTCACTAAATTCTTGATTGAATTCATTATTTTTAGTATCTTTCATAGATTGATTTTTTGTGTTTTTTTTATCTCGTTTTGCCATTTTTTTGCCTCTTTTCTTTTTTGTTTTTTACATGTATTTATTCATCATACATACAATTAATTTTTAATAAAGTATAGACTTTTCTTAAAGTCTTTTTAACTTTATTTTATATAACTACATTCTTAGTATGTTTAAAAAACTTTTTTTTATTCTATAAATATATTTTTAATTTTTTATTAAAAATAATAAAAAATTAAAACAAAAATGAGGTTTTAAAAGTAGAGTTAGTATTTTAATAGTAATTATGATATAATGAACGTGCTTACAATTTTTTTACTTATAAGAGAAAGAAGTGTGGAAGATAAGATGTTTTTCCCCCCTATAAAACAAAAAATTCATAGTCATATATATTATAAAATGGATAAAAATCCAATTCGAAAAGATGTATTAAAAATTGCTTGGCCAGTATTATTAGAATTATTGTTAAGTTCTTTGTTTGGTATGATTGATATGATGATGTTAGGACGTATCAAAGATCCTATGGAAGCAGCTGCATCAGTAGCAGCTATAGGATTAACTAATCAACCTTTATTTATTGGATTATCGTTAGTTCAAGCTTTAAATATAGGTGCTACCGCTATGGTAGGAAGGTATTTAGGAACTCATGAATATGAAAAGATGGAAACAACAGTAAAGCATGTGCTATTATTAAATGTTCTTTTTGTAGGTATTCCTTGGTCCATTATTACTATTCGTTTTGCAAAATCAATTATGATTTTTATGGGAGCGGAATGGGATGCTTTACAATATGGACTTCCTTATTTTAAAATTATTATGGTTGGGTTTATTTTCCAATCTATTAGTTTTGCGTTATCGGCTGCTTTACGAGGAGTTGGAGAAACAAAGGCACCTATGAAAGTTAATATAACTGTTAATTTGTTTAATGTTATAGGAAATGCAATTTTAATTTATGGACTTTTTGGATTACCAGCATTAGGTGTAAAAGGAGCTGCTCTTTCTACAGCAGGATCTCATGTATTATCAGCATTTGCTCTTGTTTTTTATGTAATGAAAGGTAAAAGTGTCATTCCGTTTCATTTTAAAAAACCATTTCGTTTTGATCGTAATATTTTGTTGAATTTTATAAAAATAGGTGTTCCTGCTTCTTTAGAGCAATTGGTTTTGCGAGTAGGTTTAATTATTTTTGCAAAAATTGTTGCTAGCTTAGGAACTGTTATTTTTGCGGCCCATCAAATTGGATTAAATATTTTAGGTTTATCTTTTCAACCAGGAAGTGCTTTTGGTATTTCTGCTTCTGCATTATTAAGTAGAAGCTTAGGAGAAGAAGAACCTGAAAAAGCAGAGGCATATGCTAAAGAAACAAGGCGGATAGGATCCTTAATTTCTACAATCATGGCTATTGTTTTTTTCTTATTTAGTAAACAGTTAGTAGGTTTATATACCAATGATCCAGAAATTATCAAAAATGCTTCTACTGTATTAAAGATCATTGCATTTGTTCAACCTTTTCAATCGTCACAATTAATTCTAGCAGGAGGATTGCGAGGTGCAGGAGATACAGTATGGCCATTAGTTGCTACTTTATTAAGTCTTTTATGTATTCGTACAAGTTTGGCGTATTTATTTGTAAAAGTATTACATTATGGTCTTTTAGGAGCATGGATAGCTATTTTTGTAGATCAATTCGTACGTTGGATTATTATTTATCTTCGCTTTTTATCTGGAAAATGGAAAGATATTAAGATTCATTAAAAATAGAAATAGATAAAATCATAAAAAAGGCTTGCTTTTTTAAAAAGAATGTGTATAATAATAAAAAGCAAGGGGATGTAACTCAGCGGGAGAGTGCCACACTGGCAGTGTGGAAGTCGAGGGTTCAAATCCCTTCATCTCCATTTTACCACTCGTACGAAAAACGAGTGGTTTTTATATTTTATATTATTTTAGAATATGTAAATATATATAAAATTTTAATGATTGATATTTAGAAGATAGATAAAAAATAACCATAAGATACTAGTATCTTATGGTTATTTTTAAAAGAAATTATAAAGCTGGAAAAGGGACTTGAACCCTCGACCTATGCATTACGAGTGCATCGCTCTACCATCTGAGCTATCCCAGCATAATAAAGAGGATCGAACCTCTTTATTATAAAATAAAACGAAATGAATGTCAACAGGAAATTAAAGAATCTAATGAGTAATATCGTTCAAGTAGTTTTAAAAAAATAGCATATCCACTTTGTAAAAAATGACAGGTTATGGTTACTTGCTGAATAGTGGGGTTTTCTAGATATAGCAGTTCTTTTAAAAGATATTTTCCAATTTTTAGTTCAAAAAAAGGATCTTGATTTTCATGTAAATGTTTTAAATGATAAAATGTGATGCGTTCTTTCTTTTCAAAACTTAAAGTTAAAAAAAAGGTAGCTTCCATTTGTTTTTTTTGTACTTCTGTTTTTAAATCTTTATAAAAA
The DNA here is from genome assembly GCA_012524135.1 of Candidatus Epulonipiscium sp. Classification (GTDB taxonomy): domain Bacteria; phylum Bacillota; class Clostridia; order Lachnospirales; family JAAYNZ01; genus JAAYNZ01. The sequence continues at coordinate 6,597 of JAAYSE010000030.1, forward strand.
GTAAGTAGATAGTATGTACCAACCCATTTAAAAAAAATATGTTGATGATTTTCATTCCAATGGTTATCTTGTTTATAAAATGGATTATAAGAATGATCAAATTCATGACACCATTCATATTGATCGGCCTGAATACAATAAAACATATGAGTGAAAAAAGTCTTTTCTATTCCTTGAGCATACTTATGTAGTTGTTCAAAAAGTATCAATTCATTTTCATCGAATTTTATATGAAATATTTTTGGTAACAAATGCTCTCCCCCTTCTACAAATCTTCTTCCTTATTAAACTTTAACATAAATACATACATTTGTAAATATATGTAAAATGAATATATAAATAAATATATAAGGGGAATAAAAAAACTTGCGATTTTAACGAAATCGCAAGTTCTTTCTTTTTTTCCTTCTTTTTCTTTTTATAAATACAATAATAAGACGAACAAATAGGAGCAATATAATAATTCCAATCCAGATAGGAATTGCTTGTATAGAAAAAATGATATCTTTTATTGTTCTTTTTTCGATAGAGGTAGAGGCTGTTACTGGGATTTCTTTTAAAACTTTATTATTTAATGAATATTGAATAGAACCTACTATTTGTTTTTCTTCAATAGGAGCCATTAGTTTGGTTTCTTCTTTTACGGAAGGGTCAATAAGTTCTTCTTTCCAAATAATTTGGCTTTGGATCTTTGGAATATCAGAAACAGAAAAAAGATCTGTAAAACTTTCAGTAGCAACTACTTCTAATTGACTGGGACCTTTGGGTTTTTGTTTACTCATAGGAATAGTTCCTACGGTTTCATTTTCAGTAACAACTCGATGAAAGGTAAAGTTTTGAAATCCATATTCAAAGAGTGTTTTTGCTTCAGACCAACGTTGATCTTCTGGGCTATTTAATAAAACAACAATAAGATCTATATCATCTTTGGTAGCAGAAGCAACTAAACATTCACCAGCGGGTGTTGTAAAACCTGTTTTTATACCAGTAGCATATGGATAATAAGTTTCTTGTTTTCTAGAATCTAATAATAAATTTCGATTTTCCCAATAAAAACCTCTTTGATTTTCTTTTTCCTCTATAGTGTAGTTCGGTTGTTTTACAATTTTTCGAAAAGCTGTATTTTTCATTGCTTCTTGTGTAATTAAGGCTAAATCATAAGCTGTTGTGTAGTGATTTTCATCATGATATCCATGAGGATTGACAAAATGAGTATTATTTGCTCCTATTTCTTTCGCTCGTTCATTCGATAATTTGGCAAAATATTGAATAGATTCTTCTAAAGAAAGATTAGGATTTCCTGTTTCTTTTTTCGCAATATAAGCAGCTACACCAAGAGCAGAATCGCCGCCAGAACGAAGAAGAAGTCCTGCTAACAAATCGTTCATAATAATTTCATCTCCTGGGCGATGTCCCGCTTTGCTTGCATCTAGAGGAATGGTATATACCTCTCTTCCAAGTGTTATTGTATCCGTTGGTTCAGATAATTCTAATGCTACAAGAGCTGTTAATATTTTTGTGGTACTAGCAGGATACATTTTTTGAGAGGCATTTTTTTCGTAAAGAATTTTTCCAGTATTGGCTTCCATAAGTATTATTGATTGAGTTTGTAAATCAAAAGATGGAGTTGCAAAAATAGTAAAAGGGCTTAAAAAGATAAGTATAAAAGTTAGGTATAAAGATAATAATTTTTTCACAGATGTACTCCTCTCATAAAAAATAATTTTCTTTTATTGTACCATAACTTATATAAAAATACATCATTCGACATAAATTCATAATTGACAGATATTAGAATGTATAATTATTTTTCTACTTAAATAGATATATAGATGTAATTTATGGTATAATAATGTAGACAACAAGGAGGCTAGAAAATGAAAAAAGCAAAATTAGTTTCAATATGGATGTTATGTATTATCTTGTTGGTAGGTTGTATACAACCTACAGTTTCGTATGAAACAGGTATAGCTGAAATGGATAATATGAAACTACATTTTTTAAATGTAGGACAAGGTAATGCTATTTTTATTGAAGGATCAGAAGGACAAACCATGCTTTATGATGCAGGGGGAGATGGGGAAGTAGGGGAATATATAGTTCATTATATTCGACAACTTGGGTATGATTCTTTAGATGTGATGGTGATTAGTCATCCGCATGCCGATCATTTAAATGGAGCTCCTTATATTTTAGAGAATATGAAAGTGGAGGCTGTTTATCATCCTAAGGTCACTCATACTACTCAATTATTTGAACGATTTATTAAAGCGATTAAAAATTCCGGTCTTTCTTTAAAAACAGCCAAGGCAGGTATGGAAATTCCATTTGGTAATATTCAAGTAAAAGTATTAGGTCCTTGTTCGAACCACTATGAAGGATTTAATGATTATAGTATTGTACTACGAGTGGATAATGGACAATTTTCAGCTTTATTAACAGGAGATATAGAAGCACTAAGCGAAAATGAAATTTTAGCAAGCGGAGTAGAGGTTCAAGCAGATATTTTACAAGTTCCTCATCATGGTTCAAGTAGTTCTACAACACAAGATTTTTTACAAGCAGTAAACCCTATGTATTCCATTCTTTCTTTTGCAACAGATAATAAATATGGGCATCCCCATAAGGAAGTAATGGAACGTTTAGTTGAACAAGGAACGAATATTTTAAGAACAGATGAACATGGTAATATTGTTATTACTTATCAAAAAAATCAATTTATAGTAGAAACGCAACAATCAATTTCAGATGCTAATAACAAGGAAAGTAGTTATATAGATCCTAAGACAGGAGAAGGATTAATTAAGGGAAACAAAAATAGTAAAATTTATCATATGCCTGATGGAGCGCATTATAGTAGTGTAAAAAAAGAAAATATTATTTGGTTTAAAACAGAAAAAGAAGCCATTCAAGCGGGATACCGAAGATCTAAGCAGTAGATAGGAGAGAGTGTGATGATTATCTTAGATCGATTTGAAGGAAATTATGCTATTTTAGAAGTGGATGGAACAATGCAAGAAGTACTTCGTTCTCAACTTTCAGAAGAAGTGAGAGAAGGGGATGTATTAAAAATAATAGACAATCGTTATTATTGTGACAAGGAAGAAACCAGCAAAAGAAAAAAAGAAATAGAATTTTTATTAGAAGATTTATGGGAAGAATAAATAAAAGGATTGACATTTATTTGATAATGTTATAAAATAATTAAAATATATAGTTTGTTGATTTTAAATATATCGTTGGAATAAATTCAAGGAGTAGGAGAAGTAAATAGATGATCCAATCATCAGCGAATTAGGGAGAGTGGAAGCCTAATGATTTGGAATCTATTGAATGGACCTAGGAGAAGCAAGGCGAAATGAAAATAGTAGCTAATGCCGGATGTTTCCCGTTATCGAGACAAGATATCGAGTAGAATCAATGTGTATTACTCTGTATCTCTGAAGAGAGATAGAATATTTCTATCTAATTTGGGTGGTATCGCGGAAGTAACCTTTCGTCCCTATTTTTATAGGAACGAAAGGTTTTTTTATTTTAAATATAGGAGGTGATAAGAATGTTGTGAAGAGAAGAAGGGAAAAGAGTAAAAAATATAATGAAAACGAAAACAAAAATAATTAAAGGGAGAGAGAAATATGAATATAAAAAAAAGTATTATCACAGCATTACTTATTGCCATTGGATATATTTTACATCAAATTGTACCAGGAGCTCTTGGAGGTATGAAATTTGATATTATGCTTTCAATGATTTTTGTTGCTTTATTTATTAATCAAGATTTTAAAAATACGATTATAACCGCTATTTTAGGTGGAACCATAACTGCTATGACGACTACATTTCCAGGTGGCCAAATTCCTAATATTATTGATAAAGTAGTCACTTGTATTGCTGTTTATGGTATGCTAAAGGCAACACAAAATTTTAGACATTCTAAAATTCGAATAGGACTTATTTCTTTTGTCGGTACAATTATTAGTGGATCTGTATTTTTAGGATCAGCGCTTGTATTCGTTCAATTACCCGTATCCTTTACGACTCTTTTTATTGGAATTGTGCTACCAACGTCTATTACCAATGTATTAATTACTAGTTTGATTTATGAAGTGATACAAAAATCTATGAGAGTAGCAGGTATAGATTTAACAAAATAATAAAAAAATAAAAATTCAGAAAACTTCCTTGAATATAAAAATTAGGAAGTTTTTTTATTATATTTATTATAAAAGTAGAATAATAACAAGATCAAACATCATATTACAAAGACATTTTAATTGTGACATGATAAAATAATAAAAAAGATAGATAATAGATAAAAAATAGAGAGGAGCTTATTATGAATTATCCTATTCAATTTATATCAACAAAAACACCTGTATGGAGTGAATTACCAGTTGCTAAAGTTAGCCATTTTCCTTGGAAAACGAGTGAATATCGACCTGTTACTATAGCACAGCTGGCTTATACCAAGGAAGAACTTTTTGTTCGATTAGAATCTTATGAAAAAGAAATTCGGGCTATATATGAAAAATTAAATGATCCTGTTCATACGGATAGTTGTATGGAGTTCTTTTTTAATCCCAATCCAAGTCAAGATGATAGATATTTTAATTTTGAAATGAATCCTATTGGAACATTACATATAGGAATAGGATCTAATCGAAAAGATCGTAGACATATCGATGAGGTAGATCCTCAAATATTTCAGATTCAAACATCGGTAACGAAAGAAAATATAAAAGATTATAAAGGTCCCTCTTGGGTTTTAGAATATAAAATTCCTTTTGAATGGATTCAGAAATATTATGGGGAAATAGATTTTCAATCAGGACATTGTATGAAAGGGAATTTTTACAAATGTGGAGATAAGACATTTCATCCCCATTTTGGATCTTGGAATAAAATAGAAAATAGTAAGCCGGATTTTCATCGACCTGATTTTTTTGGAGATTTACTTTATATGTAGAAAGGACAGATTCAATGAGTACTATTTTTTCTTTTGAACAAGGAATACCAAGTGCATTTAAAACAAGTTCTAAAATACCTTTAGAAATTTCAACTAAACATTTTAAGGATGGCAAATATTCTTTATATTGGCAGTTTAAAAAAAATGATTTTATAGAAATAAATCATAAAATTGGCTATCATCCTTTTGATCCTATATCTAAAAGTCAAGCTAGAGCGACTTTCGCTATTTGGATTTATAATGAAAATCCTATGGAAGATGAGTTAATTTTTGAGTTTGGACGTAAAGGAATAAAAGAAGTGGATTGTTGGTTTTCTTTTCGTCTTAATTATACAGGCTGGAGAACAGCATGGGTTATATATGAAAGAGATATGAAAGGAAACCCTCATAAAGATATGGATCAATTGATTATTCGTGCACCTAAAAATATCTCAGAAGGAAGTTTGTATATAGACCAAGTAATTTTATCTTCATTAGTGGATCCAAGACATCCTACGAGAGATCAACAAGTTCCTTTTGTGAATTTAGAAGCGGATCATAAGCCAAACAGTCATTGGTTAAGTTTATTATTATTCTCCCAAGCATTAGAAAAAGAAAAAATCACTCCAAAAGAAAACTCAACAGCAGAAGAAGACGTACAAAAGATTGAAGAAAAATATACATCTTATGTATTGGAAACATATAAAGGAGAAAAGAAAACTTTAGAAGAATTAAAACAAAAATTTGCTACTTATGATATTTGCAAAAAAGATGGAGTTATTACGGGTCGTTCGATTGATTATATCCATTATCATAGTATTTATCCTCAAGAGCAACGAGAGGAAATGAAAGAATTGTTGCGTACCATTCCTATTAAGGAATGTGCTGCTTTTTTGAAACAAATTGCAATCGCTTATTATGAATCTGCAGATAAAATAGAAAAAAAGGAATTAGGGGATTTATTTTGTTTGCTTTTTAGTCATTTATTGGATCAAGGATGGAGTAAGGGAAGTAGTTTAGGAACCGTTCATCATCTAGGATATTCATTAAGAGATTATTATTATTCCGCTTTGTTTTTAATGAGAAAAGAATTACAAAAAAGAAACCTGTTATCGAAAGCTCAAGAGGCAGCAGCATGGTTTAGTGGAATGGGAAGAATATTTCCTCAGACCGAAGAACAAAAAAATATTAATATGGATACCTTAAATACACAATTACAAGGTATTTTAGCCAGTATTTTATTAATAGAAAATATGATAAAGAAGTTATTTTATTTAGAAAAATTTAGTCAATGGTTAAGTGAATGTTTACGTCCAGCAGAAGGTTTAGAGGGACCATTTAAAAGGGATGGATCTTTGTATCATCATTGTAATCTTTATCCAGCTTATGGTATGGGAGGATTACAAGGTTTAACTCCTGTTCTTTATTTTTTAGGGGGAACGAAATACCGTATTACTCAAAAAGCTCATGAGTTAATTAAAAAAACAGTGATGTTTACACGAATATACTGCAACAAATATCAATGGTTGATTAGTTTATCTGCTCGACATCCTAAAGGATGGGGAGAACATAGTACGTTAAAAATAGAACCATTTTTATATATGGCATTGGCAGGAAGTCCAGATGGAAACCAAAAAATAGATAAAGAGGTTGCAGAGGCGTATATACGGCTAGCATCTGAGGATGATCCATGGAAAAAAAGATTTCTACAACAAGGTTTAAAAGAAGAATCAGATCCTGTAGGAAATTGGACGATGAATTATGGAGCGTTAGCGTTACATCGAAGAGATCATTGGCTAGTAGGAGTACGAGGTCATAGTAAGTATTTATGGGGGAATGAGACTTATTTGAATAATAATCGATATGGTCGATATATCACCTATGGACAAGTAGAAATTATGAGTGGAGGTAATCCCGTGAACCATAAAGATAGTGGTTTTGTTCATGATGGGTGGGATTGGAATCGTTGGCCTGGAACTACTACGATTCATTTACCTTTAGCAAAACTAAAATCAAATGTTAGAAATTTAGATACTCATAGTGGATTTGAAGAAATGTTATTATCAGATGAAGCGTTTGTAGGTGGATTAAATATAGAAAATAAAAATGGAATGTTTGCTATGAAACTTCATGAACATCCTAAATATGAAGGTTCTCATCGAGCAATTAAATCCGTATTTTTCTTTGATCGATATATTATTTGTTTAGGATCGAATATAGAAAATAATCAAGGGGATTATCCAACTGAAACTACTTTATTTCAAAATCATTTGAGTAGTTTAGAAGAACCTATGTGGGAATTAGAAAATAAAATAAAAGAGTTTCCTTATGAAAATACATGGAATGAAAATCAAAGGATATGGTTGATAGATAATAAAGAAAATGGATATTATATTCCGAAAGATCAAAAGGTGACTATAAAACGCCAAGAACAATATTCTAAATCACAAGATTTTGGAGAAGATACGAAAGGAAATTTTGCGACAGCTTATTTAGAACATGGGAAGTCACCCAAAAATGAATCTTATGAATATATGATTGTGTTACAAACAACTCCTACGGAAATGAAAAAGATTGCTCAAAAAATGGACAAAGGATCTATTTATGAAGTAAAGCAAAAAGATAAAAAAGCCCATATTGTGTATGATAAGCAAACGCAAACAACTGGTTATGCTCTTTTTGAACCTACGAATGATCTTCCTACAGGTGTACTTCAGTCTGTAGATACTCCTTGTATGGTGATGACAAAATTAGAAAAAAACAGTATGATTTTTAGTTTATGTGATCCCGATTTACGGTTGTATGAGGGGATTGATGAAGATCAATATGATGAGCAAGGGGATAGGAAGGAAGTTAGTGTATATTCAAGAAAATGGAGGGTATCAAAAAGTATTTCTTCGAAGATTCAAGTAGAGATAAAAGGAGAATGGATACTATTAGAGGATAGTGATTATTGTAAATTAGTAAGTTATAACGATAAGAAGGATAGGACTATTGTAGAATTCAAATGTCGAGAAGGTATGCCTATCGAAATCCGAATGAAGCAAAAATAAATAAGCAAAAAGAAACGATAATAAAATAAAAAGACCACGATATCGTGGTCTTTTTATTTTATGCAGAATGTTGTTTTCGATATTCACCTGGTGTTGTACCAGTAAGTTGTTTAAATCTGCGAATAAAACTAGATACATTATAATAACCCACATGAGCAGCAATATCTTTTAGTGTCATTTCTTCTGTTACTAGAAGTTTTTTTGCTGTTTCCATACGAAGATAAGTAACATAATCAGATAAAGTTTGTCCTGTTTTATCTTTAAAATACTGACTAAAAGCAGGTAATGACATTTGAAATTCATCTGCTGTATTTTGAATAGAAAATTGATGAGAAGTAAAGTTTTTTTCTAAGTAAGTGATAATATCTTGAATTAAAGTTTGTTCTTGCTGTTCTTTATGTTGTTCTAAATAATGATGCATTTCAAAACATAATTGTTTAATAATATCTGTTAATTCTTCTACTGTTTCAATTTGACTTAAAGCCATGATATCGGGATATTTTGTATCAAATACAAATCTTTGATGTAGTTCATGCATCGTATGAACAATACTATTAATTAAGTTAAAACAAAGTCCTCTAGCCATAAATAAAGGCATAGGTGTATTTTGAATAAAATTTAGTATTTCTTCTAGTATGCGTTCTACTTGTTCTATCTGTCCTTGTTTCATACAGTGTTGTAATAATGTAATCTGTTTAGAAGGATATATATCTAAGTCAGTACGTTGATCCATTACTTGCTCAAAGTAGATGAGTTTTCCATTTCCTTGGATAAAACGATAATCTAAAGCTGTCATAGCTTCTAAATAAGAGTCTGGTATAGAAGAAATACTAGAATATATAGTACCTACACCAATAGTAATAGGATAAGGAATTTGCTTTTTTAAAATATTTTGTTGTAACTCTGTTAGAAAATGTTTTGCTTCTGAAGTAAAAGAAGCATCAATATTAAAAATAAAGATAAAGGTATGATTTTGGAAATGTTCTCGTCCATAACCATCTATAAAATCAGGTAATTGTTTTTCAATTATTTGAATAATGGGTTGACTTTTTAGTTCTTTCATGAATGCTTGTGAACAATGAATTTGAAATACTGCTACAAAAAAAGAATTTCTAGTAAAGTGAATACCAAGTTCCTTGCCTTTTTTATTAATTTCATTAATATTTTTAATATGTCCATTTAATATTTGAAATAAAAAATAAGGTTTAGCTGTAGTTTGGTGTGCTTTTACTTTCCCTTGAAGTTGTAGGTTTTCATTTGATAAATGTTCTAAAGTATTTTTAATAGCATCTATTTCATTATTGCATGTAGCAGAATTCCATAACTTTTCAGTATATAGCTTTAATTGGTGGATAGGATTATAGTTTAAAGTAATCATTCCATATGTGGCAATACTACCAATTAATAAAATAAGAATTAAAACATACATAAATTTTTTATGTGCCATCTTGACTTTTGCCATTACTTGTTCTACTGGTGTTAAAGTAAGATAACTCCATTTCGTTTGAGGTGAAGCCACATAAGATACAAAATAGTTTATATCATGGAGAGTTAATACTTCTTGATTTGCTTTATTGGGTAGTGATAAAAAGTCTTGAAAATCTTGAGAATAAAAATATTCTTCATGCCGTAAGGCAGTGATAATATTATTGTTTTCATCTAAAATAATACTATTTTCATCATATTCTTTTACTTCTTGTTTTAGTAGTTCCTGGAATGCTTGTTCATGAACTAAAAATAAAACGGCACCATAAGTACTAATATTTTCATTGGATAAAGGATATAAAAAAGTTAACATTTTTTCCTTTTCATTGGGAAATATAGTGACTACCTCTCCTAAACGCAGAATAGGAGCTTTTATAGAAAGTAAGGTTTTTTTAAATTCATCTTCAGTCCAATTATCATATTGATAAATATGATTAATAAATCGATCAATAGTGTAAGAACTTGTTGAAGAATACAAAAAATTATCCCCTTGATAATATAAAATAATATCGTCTAGGAGAGAGTTAGTAGTTGTATAGTTTCTTAATTCATCTCTAGCTATTTTTCCTTTTAGAGGAGAATTTTGAAAGTAAAAAGGTCGTAAATTTTTATTTAGATAAATTTGTGATTGGATTTGTTTCAGTTGAAATAATTCTGTATCGATTTGCTTACTAATGTTATTGAGGCGATTAAGATTATTAATCAATACTTCTTCTTTCAGTATATTGGTGAAATTTCCATACACAAAAATACCCATAATAATAATGGGAATCAATAGAATAACAATATAAGAAAACATATATTTATAAAATAATTTGGATCTCTTAATATGACCAGACAATGGATCCACCCCTTAAAATAAGTTTTACATTAACAAGATATTATGGAGTAGTCAAATTATTTAACGTTATTAGTATAACATAAATGATTACTTTTGAAAAGAAGAAAAGATTTATTGTATTACTTCAAATCCTTAGAGTTACTAGTTTAGAAGCTTTTAAAATGAGTATATAAAAGCTGCACATTCATTAAAATTTGCATGTTTTATAATAATTTTTTGTGGCACAGTAAAATGTGCTTTTTTATATAGAAATATATGTGGCATATAAGATAAAAATTGTAAATTGACGTTATACTGTGTAGAAACTATAATGAGCTCACAGGGTGCTTAAAAAAAAATGAAAAAGGAGACTTGTTATATGCAAAGTATACAAACAACGAAAAGGAGGAAAACTTTTTCTTCATTAAAAAAAGTAAAACGTAAAAATCCCTTTCTGAAGTCTTTAAAAAAAGATTATCAGTTATACTTATTAGCATTACCAGCTATTATTTATTTCATTTTATTTCATTATTGGCCCATGTATGGTGTTCAAATTGCTTTTAAAGATTTTATTGCTGTAAAAGGAATAACAGGAAGTCCATGGGTGGGTTTTAAACATTTCGAAAGATTTTTTAAGTCTTTTCAATTTTGGCGTTTAATGAAAAATACGATAGGAGTTAGTCTTTATCAATTAATTGCAGGCTTTCCTATTCCTATCATTATGGCTCTTTTGTTAAATCAAACGAAGAATAAAAGATTTAAAAAAACAGTACAAACTGTTACTTATGCACCTCACTTTATTTCAGTAGTTGTTTTAACAGGAATGCTTTATATTTTCCTTTCACCAAGAAATGGAATTATTAATCAGTTCCTTAGTTTATTTGGAATTGATAGTATTTTTTTCTTAGGAGATCCTAAATATTTTAAAAGTGTATTTGTGTGGTCTGGTGTTTGGCAAAATGCAGGTTGGGGAAGTATCATTTATTTAGCAGCTTTATCGGGTATTAATCCTGAACTATATGAAGCAGCTAAAGTAGACGGAGCTACTAAACTTAGAACTATTTGGCATATTGATATTCCAGGTATTATGCCAACGGCGGTTATTTTATTAATTATGAATGTAGGAAAAATAATGAATGTTGGTTTTCAAAAAGCATACCTACTTCAAAACTCATTGAATGTAGAATCATCCGAGATTATTGCTACTTATATTTATAAGATTGGTTTACTTCAATCACAATATAGCTATTCAACGGCTATTGGTTTATTTAATACAGTTATTAATATTATTTTATTAGTATCTGTTAATAAAATTTCTAAAATAGTAAGTGACACTAGTTTATGGTAAAAAAGGGGTGAGAAAATGAAATCAAAAATTAAACGAAGTAAAGAAGATTTAACCTTTGATATTATCAACTATACAGTATTAACATTGATTTTAGTTATTGTTGCATATCCTTTATACTTTATCGTTATAGCATCTATTTCAGATCCTGATGCAGTAAATAATGGTTTAGTATGGTTACTACCTGTAGATATAACGGTAGAAGGATATAAAAGAATTTTTCAAGACGTTCGTATTTGGACAGGATATAAAAATACGTTTCTATATACAATAGTAGGAACTTTTATTAACATTACTTTAACGATGATGATTGCTTATCCATTATCACGTAAAGACTTTTCAGGTCGTAGATTTCTTATGATTTTTCTATTAATTACGATGTATTTTAATGGTGGATTAATTCCTACGTATTTAGTGGTAAAAAATTTGCATCTGAATGATAACTGGTGGGTTATGGTTATTTTAGGTGCTGTTAGTGTTTATAATGTTATTATTGCGCGTACGTTTTTACAGAATACGATTCCAGAAGAATTATATGAGGCAGCTTCTATTGATGGATGTTCTCACTTTTTGTTTTTTATTAAGATGGTTTTACCATTATCCAAAGCGATTATTGCAGTATTAACTTTATATTATGGAATTGGTCATTGGAATGAATTTATGCGTGCTTTAATTTATTTGAGAGATGAAAAATTATATCCTTTACAAATTATTCTACGTTCTATTTTAGTGCAAAATATGTCTCAAGACCCGATGATGGGGGATGTAGAAGATGCAGTAGAGATGGCTCGAATTGGTGAGCTTATTAAATATGGAGTTATTATTGTTGCTAGTGTACCTGTGTTGTTATTATATCCATTATTACAAAAATATTTTGTACAAGGAGTTATGATTGGCTCTGTAAAAGGTTAAAACCTTTTTACAATAGAGGATTACATTTTTTTAGATATCTATAAGGTTTAAATGATTTTTAATAGATATCTATAGAATGTGATTAAAAAAATATTATAAAAGGAGAAATGTAAAATGAAAAGAAGTGTTAATGCTGTTTTATGTATGATTTTAGTATTAAGTTTAGCACTAGTAGGTTGTGGAAAAAAAGACGATGCAACAGATACGAATTCTACTTCTCAAACAGGAAAAACAGTAGAAAAAGAAACAGATGACAATTTCAATAAAACAGGATTACCAATTGTTAATGAACCTGTGACATTACGCATTGCAGGTGCTAAGAATCAAAATATTTCCAAAAGTTATGATGAATTAAAATTTTTCAAAGATTTAGAAGAAAAGACAAATGTGCATATTGAATGGGATATTACACCTAATGAAGGTTGGCAAGAAAAGAAAAGTTTAATTTTTGCTAGTGGAGATTTACCTGATGCATTTTATGGTATGTGGGTATTACAAAATGCTGCATACTCAGAAAATGATTTATTTACTTATGGAGAACAAGGAATTTTATTGCCTTTAGAAGATTTAATGAAGGAATATGCTCCAAATTTAACTAACTTTTTAGATGAAAATAAGCATTATATTAAAGATATTACAGCTCCTGATGGTCATATTTATGGCTTACCTGGTATTGATGAAAGTTCTCCTGCTGTTACAGAAGCTTTCTTTATGAATACAGATTGGTTAGAAAAAGTAGGAAAAGAAATTCCTACTACTACGGATGAATTATATGATGTACTAAAAGCATTTAAAGGCAAAGATTTAAATGGAAATGGTAAAGATGATGAAATTCCTATGTCTTTTATTTTTAATAATGGGAATAAAGGAATTTATTCTTTATTTGGATCTTTCGGTCGTTTAGATACACGTACTCATATTCTTCTGGATGATGAAAAGGTTGTTTTTACGGCTATGGAACCTGAATATAAAGAAGCTATTGAGTATTTTCATAAATTATTTGCTGAAGGTTTAATTGACCAAGAAGCATTTACACATGATAATAAAGTATATGATTCAAAAGTCAAAAATGAAGAACCTATTGTAGGATCCTTTGTAGCTTGGGGATTAAATAGTATGTTTGGAACTACGGAAGTAGATTATGCACCTGTATTACCTTTGAAAGGACCTAAAGGAGATCAAAAATGGTCTAGACGTGCAGGAGGACTTCGTAGTAAAGGAGCATTTGTTCTTACTTCTGCTTGCGAACACCCAGAAGTAGCAATGAGATGGGCAATGAATTATATGAAGAAGATACCGCTATTCAATCTTATCGTGGATTATATGGTGTAGCTATTGAAAAAACACCTGAAGGAAAAATCCAACCTATTATACCACCTGAAGGAAAAACAGCAGGAGAATTACGTCATGCTGAGTCTCCAGGAGTAAGTTCTATTCATTTTATGCCTAAAGCATTTGTAGAAAAAAATGTTCAAACAAAAGGAAATAGAGAAAAAGATGAATTAGATGCATTATATATTCCTTTTATCCCTGATAAAGTAATGCCTGAACTTTTCTATACCCAAGAACAAACAGAACGTTTAAGTATTTTACAATCAGATATTGTAGAATATGCAAATGAAATGTATGCAAAATGGATGTTAAATGGTGGTATTGAAGAAGAATGGGATGCTTATATTAAAAAATTACAAGATATGGGCGTAGAAGAAATGATTGAAATTATGCAAGAAGCTTATGATATATACGCAGCTCAATAATTATTAAATAACGAATATAACCTGAAAGCTACTTTTGCCTTCAGGTTATATTCGTTTATAGAATTAAAATTTTTTTGTTGTATTAAAAAGATTTTAATTGAAAAA
>JAAYSE010000031.1 GCA_012524135.1 Candidatus Epulonipiscium sp.
ATATCAATAATATTCGTATCTCTTTCATTATGACTTTCAATCAGAAAAATAACCCGTTTTACATTATTTTCAATATGAAGCTTTTTAGCTCGATTATAAATGTCCACTAATAACAAATTATCTAATAATAAGTTTTTAATAAAATTATCTTTATCAAATCGTTCTTTATAAGCAATTAAAAGATTTTGAATCTGAAAAGCTGCAATTTTTCCAATTTTATATACGTCTTCATCCTCACCTTTCACTGCTACTACATATTCTACAGTGTATTCATCAAAAACTTTAAAAAACTGATACCCTTGTACCAATTGACTTTCTGCTTGAGAATGTACAAAATCACTAACTGCTTGAGAAAATTCATCGATTCCATTTTCTTCTGTTGTAGCAATCGTTGTTCCTTCAGGTTCTAATACCGTAATATCTCTTCTTGTAATGTTTTTTAATCCATCAATGGTTGTTTGTAAAATTTGATTCGATATCATTTTATTCACTCCTTGTTTATTGTTAAGGATTTTTCATTCTTCCTTCTACTTCTTATCTATCATTATGAAACTTATTCTTCTTTTTTAAACTATCCTAACACTCATTCTAAATATCTTTCTTCTACGGGTCAATAGAAAGAATGAAAAAACAAGCCTTATATATATATTATAGCAAAATTATGAAAAAAAAAAGAGAAAAACATAAAAATATGTTTTTTCTCTTTTTTCTTATATCACTCTATCACTTAATTTGCTATTGTTATTTCTGTATCTTTGTCAAATACATGAATTTTATTAATATCTAATGCAAGTTTAACAGTATCTCCAACTTTTGCTTTTGTTCTAGGATCTACTCTAGCTGTAATATCAAAACCTGCTACTGATACATATAGGAATACTTCTGCTCCTAGCATTTCTGTAACATTTACTTCTGCTTCAAAAATACTTTCAGGTGAAGATTCAAGGAAAATAGGAGTATCATGAATATCTTCAGGACGGATACCCATTATTACTTGTTTTCCTACATATCCACCATCAATTAATTTTTTAGCTTTTGCTTCAGGTAATTTAATTTCAAATTGACCTAATTTCAAATAAATGTCATTCCCTTTTTTAACAACTGTAGATTCCATAAAGTTCATTTGAGGAGATCCAATAAATCCTGCCACAAATAAATTATTAGGTTTATCATATAACACTTGTGGTGAATCCACTTGTTGAATAATTCCATCTTTCATAACAACGATACGAGTTCCTAATGTCATAGCCTCTACTTGGTCATGAGTAACATAAATAATAGTTGTTTCTAATCTTTTATGCAATTTAGAAATCTCAATTCTCATTTGAACACGTAATTTAGCATCCAAGTTCGATAAAGGTTCATCCATTAAGAATACTTTAGGTTCACGAACAATTGCACGTCCCATAGCTACCCGTTGTCTTTGTCCACCGGATAAAGCTTTAGGTTTTCGATCTAATAAATGTTCGATATCAAGAATTTGTGCAGCTTCTCGTACTCTTTTTTCTATTTCTGCTTTAGGTGTTTTTCTTAATTTTAAACCAAAAGCCATATTATCATAAACAGTCATATGAGGATAGAGTGCATAGTTTTGGAAAACCATTGCAATATCTCGATCCTTAGGTGCTACATCATTCATTAATTTATCGCCGATCCATAATTCTCCTTCTGTAATTTCTTCTAAGCCGGCAATCATACGAAGAGTTGTAGACTTACCACATCCAGAAGGTCCAACAAAGATAATAAATTCTTTATCTGCTATATCTAAGTTAAAATCTTGTACGGCTGCAACACCGCCTGGATATACTTTTTTAATATCTTTTAATTTTAAGCTTGCCATTACATCAATGCCCCCTTAGTTTTAAATTGCATAAACGATTCATATTTTGAAAATACTGGATCGCATAACCATAAAATAAAATGCATATCTACTTACATATACATTATTTATAATGAAATAAATCTTTGTAGCACTAATATACTATATTTTACTTGTCGGTGCCATTGATTATTTAAACAAATCACTGTTTTTTCTTTTGGTGAAATTGTATACTAATTTAAATTTTTAGGTAAGTATACTCTGTCTTTACCTATGTCTTCTTATATTTTGTTAAAAAAAACGAAAACATTGATAAATCGAAATACATCTAACAATTTTTATTGTATTCTACTAAAATTTTTATCTTTAGGTCGTGCAACCTCACTATCTTTTTTATTTTCTATGCTCAATAAAACCTTCCCCTAATACTTCTCTTACATCAGCTACAATAACAAAAGCATGATTGTCCATATCTCGAACAATTTCTTTTAACTTTGCAATTTGCTTTTTAGATACAACACACAATAATACCTCTCTATCTTGTTTGGTATACATACCTTGACCAAATAAACTAGTAACTCCACGATCTAAATTTTTCATTAATTCTTCTGCTATATCATTCGAATACTTTGAAATAATAAAAGCTGCTTTTGAAAAATTAATACCTTCTAAAATACCATCCATCATTTTTGCAGTGATATAAACTGCAATGATGGCATACATCGTTTTTTCTCCTCCAAATATAAACAAACCAGCTCCAATAATAATAGCATCAATCATAAACAT
>JAAYSE010000183.1 GCA_012524135.1 Candidatus Epulonipiscium sp.
ATAATCATTTTACATCTCTTTCATTTTTTCTTTTTTATACCCCTTTTCATAGTCTTATAAGGGGTTTTCTTTTTTTTGTAAAAAAACAGGAAAACTTATCCACACTATCCACAAAGTTATTAACACAAAAAATGTGAGTTATTCTTTCTTTTTTCGATATTATTTTACAGAATATTATTGATCTTATCTTTTTTCTTTTTCTTTGAAAACTCCCAATACATCCACTTTATATCTCATTTTTTTTAGACAATAGTATTTTCACTTTTTTCATAATAATTGACTTATTTCGTCAAATGAGTATCTTCGATGGTTCTTTATCCTTTATATGAAAATTAACACTTATCCACAACTTAAATTTTCAAAACAATTTTAAGGAAAGATACTTTTATGGTATAATAGCAATATCATCTTATACTAAAGGAGGCATACTAATGCTGCTTCAATTTAGTTATCCACAATACCCCTCAAGTATTCCCTTATCTTTAATCTTTATTAAGGAATATATGCCAAAAGCCAATGGAACATTCGTTAAAGTATATTTATATGGATTATCTTATTGTTATCAAAAAAATGATGATTTATCTTTACAAACAATTGGAAATACATTGGATATTCTAGAATCTGATGTGATGAAAGCCTTTGAGTATTGGCAGAAATTAGGGTTAGTACAAATTCAAGAAAATACAAAAGGAAAATTTCAAATTGAATATAAAATTCCTATAGCACCTATACCTGAACAATCAAAAATAAATGAAACGCTCGTATCCAAAACAAAACCTATTTCTATACAATCCAAACCTCAATATGGACCAAAAGAATTATCTATTTACCGTAAAACCCCTGAAATCGATCAATTGTTTAAAATTGCCGAACGATATTTAGGTCGTATGCTCACCCAACAAGATTTAAGTACTTTATATAGTTTCTATGATTGGCTTCGTCTTCCTATAGAAGTAATTGAAATCTTATTAGAACATTGTATTTCTAATGGACATAGGAATATGCGATACATAGAAAAAGTAGCCATTAATTGGGCTGAAGATGGTGTTTTTACTATCGATCAAGCAAAAGCTAGAGCATACATATTTAATACAGAATACCGAAAAATTATGAAAGCTTTTGGATTGTCACAAAGAGATCCCGCTCCAGTAGAAGTCAACTACATGAAAAAATGGTTAACAGAATATGATCTCCCCTTGCCTATTATATTAGAAGCATGCAAAAGAACCATTGAAAATACAGGTAAGCCTACTTTTGCCTATGCTGATTCTATCATCACTCATTGGCATCAAAATAAAGTAAAACAATGGGAGGATATTAAAAAATTAGACGAAACTTACTTTCAAAAGAAAAACACATCGAAACCTAGTCGATCTCAACGTCCTAGTCGTTTTGTGAATTTTGAGCAGAAATCTTGGGATTTCGAAAAACTAGAACGGCTAGAACAAGAATATATTGATAAACAATTGTCTGAAGGAAGGTAATATTTATGAGCATTCGTGCTATACAATATAAAAAACTACTACGAGAATATGATCAAAAACGTACCCTTGCTCAACACGAACTCGAACAAAAACAAAAAGAAGTATATACAAAGATACCCGAAGTATTAAAAATTGATCAAACTTTATCCTCTACTGGTATTCAAATTTCCAAAGCAATATTACACTCTCCCCAACAAGCTAAAAAACTCATCAAAGGATTTGAAAAGAAAAACTTAGATTTAACCATTCGTAAAGCAGAATTACTCCATACTCATGGATACCCAAAAGACTACTTAGAACCTTCCTATGAATGTATGGAATGCAAAGATACAGGATATATTGGATCAACTCCATGTTCTTGTTTCAAGCAAAGATTGATTGAATTAGCTTATACTCAATCCAACCTACGAGATATCTTAGCAGTAGAAAACTTTGATTCTTTTAACTTTAACTATTATTCTACAGAAGTCAATACCGAAATAGGTATTTCTCCTCAAGAAAATATAAAACGAATTTATAATTTATGTGTCCGGTTTGTAACTCAATTTGATAAACTATTTTCTAATCTTATTTTTTATGGTCCTACCGGCCTTGGAAAAACTTTTTTATGTAATTGTATTGCCAAAGATTTGTTAGACCAAGGAAAAACTGTTTTGTATCTAACGGCCTTTCAACTATTTAAAATCTTTGAAGATCACAAATTTCGACCAGAAGAAAATACAGAAGAAGATCAATCCTATCTAGATGCTATATTTACTGTAGATCTATTGATTATTGATGATCTCGGCACTGAATTTAGTACCGCCTTAACAGGATCTGAATTATTTAACTGCCTAAATTCACGACTACTCGATCAAAAATCAACTATTATTTCTACGAATCTATCTCCTAGTGATTGGGAAAATCAATACTCTTCTCGAATCGTTTCTCGTCTTTTTGGTCATTACCAAACATTAAAATTCTTTGGTGAAGACATTCGTCTAAAGAAAAAATATGGACAATAACAAAGAAAGCCTTCTACAGAAAAAGTAATATGCTCCTCCTTGTCTTAAACAGTTTTTATTAGTTTAACTGTCTACTACAAAAAGAGCATATCAAAATTAAATAGTAGAAGGCTTTCTTTTATAGTGATATTTTATCCCCCTATCTTTCATATACTAATATGAAAGATATTTTTAAATAAGCAGGGTGATATTTATATGAAAAAAAAGATTTCTATTTTAATGATAATTCTTGTATTTTTTTTATTACTTGATCTTAACCATCGTCAAAAACACCAACAATCCCTATATGCATCTGTTTTTTCTGCATTACAACAAGAAACTTATTATATCCATATTGATTTAGATGATCAAATCTTATATCTTTTTAAAGATGGAAAAGTACAAAAAAAATATCCCGTTTCTAGTGGAAAACAAAGTAGTCCTTCTCCCCTTGGCACTTGGAAAATTATATCTAAGGCCAACTGGGGAGAAGGGTTTGGTGGTTCTTGGTTAGGTCTTAACGTTCCTTGGGGAAAATATGGTATTCATGGGACAAAAGAACCTTGGGCCATTGGTCAATCCGTATCCCGTGGTTGCATCCGAATGTATAATTCTGATGCTAAAGAACTTCGAAATATTGTTCCCATCGGTACCCATGTAACCATTGTAAAAGGAATCTATGGCCCCTTTGGAAGTTATTTTCGTTCCCTCGAACCAGGAGATCGTGGAGCCGATGTATTTATCGTTCAAAAAAAACTCAAAGAACTAAGATATTACCATGGCTATGTGGATGGTATCTATGGGGAAGGAATGAAATATGCCATTCACCAATTTCAAAAAGATCATCAACTCACTATTCAAAATAAAATTACATCTGCCATGTATAAAAAAATGGGTTTTTTCCCTTTTGAATAAAATACAATTAAAATTCTACCGTACGAACCGTCCTTGGGAAAGAAATAACATCTCGAATATTCGTAATACCTGTAAGATACATAATGGCTCTTTCAAATCCTAATCCATAGCCAGCATGTTTAGTACCTCCATACTTTCTAAGCTCTAAATACCACCAATAATCTTCTTTGTGTAAACCTAGTTCTTCCATTCTTTGTTCTAAAACATCCAAACGTTCTTCCCTTTGACTACCACCAATAATTTCTCCTATACCAGGTACCAACAAGTCCATAGCAGCTACCGTCTTACCATCTTCATTTAAATGCATATAAAAAGCCTTAATCTCTTTGGGATAATCCGTAACAAAAACAGGCTTTTTAAACACTTGTTCTGTTAAATATCGTTCATGTTCTGTTTGTAAATCACAGCCCCATTCTACTGGATATTCAAAACGATCTTTTTCTTTAAGCAATAAATCAATAGCCTCCGTATAAGTAATTCTTTTAAAATCTGAATGAACTACATTTTCTAATCGTGCTAATAAATTTTTATCAATAAACTTATTAAAGAATGCCATTTCTTCTGGGGCATTTTCTAATACATAAGAAATAATATATTTCATCATATCTTCTGCTAGTTCCATATTATCTTCTAAATCCGCAAAAGCAATTTCAGGTTCAATCATCCAAAACTCTGCAGCATGTCGAGCAGTATTAGAATTTTCTGCACGAAAAGTAGGACCAAACGTATAAATATTACGAAAAGCCATTGCATAAGCTTCTCCATTTAGCTGACCACTAACTGTCAAATGAGCTGGACGACCAAAAAAATCCTTTGTTTCATCCACCCTTCCTTCTTTATTCTTAGGTAGATTGTTTAAGTCTAGAGTCGTGACTTGAAACATCTCTCCTGCTCCTTCTGCATCACTAGAAGTAATAATGGGTGTATGAACATATACAAAACCTCGTTCTTGAAAAAACTGATGAATCGCATACGATACTAAAGAACGAATTCTAAATACAGCAGAAAAAGTATTTGTTCTTGGTCGTAAATGAGCAATACTACGTAAAAACTCAAAAGAATGACGTTTCTTTTGTAATGGATAATCCGGCGTAGATGCACCTTCTACCATTACCTTTGTTGCCTTTATTTCAAAAGGTTGCTTTGCTTGAGGTGTTTCAACTAAATCACCCTCTACAATAATAGCACTACCTACATTTAACTTCGCAATTTCTTTAAAATTTTCTAAACCTTCTTCAAAAACAACTTGAATTCCTTTAAAAAAGCTACCATCATTTAGTTCAATAAATCCAAAAACTTTAGAAGTTCGAACTGTTCGCACCCATCCTGCAATAGTAACCTTTTTTCCCATCCATTGTTCTCTATTTCTATAAATATCTTTAATCAATGTATATTTCATATTGCTTTCCTCTCTTCCTCTATAGTAACCAAATATTAGCCTCTTCACATACTTTGATCATATCTTCTGGCCAAATAGCCGCTTGGACTTCACCAATATGAGCCTTTTTTAAATAATACATACAAAGTCGTGACTGTCCTATACCACCTCCAATGGTATAAGGAAGTTCTCCTTGTAGCAATTGCTGATGAAATTTTAATTTTTTTCGTTCTTCATGTCCACTGATACGAAGCTGTTTACACAAAGTCTTCTCATCTACACGAATTCCCATCGAAGACATTTCTACTGCTTGTTCTAACAACGGATACCAAAAAAGAATATCTCCATTTAAATTCCAATCATCATAATCAGGCGCCCGTAAATCATGGGGTTTTCCTGATCGTAAAGTTCCTCCTATTTGCATAATAAAGACTGCTCCTTTTTCTTTAGCAATCTCATTTTCTCGCTCTTTGGGAGTTTTATCTGGATATCGATCTTCTAACTCTTGAGTCGTAATAAAATAAATTTCTTCTGGAAGTGTTTTTTCAATATGAGGATATAAATTTGAAATATAATCTTCTGTTACCTTAAAAGCTCTAAAAATACGTCGAACCACTTCTTGTAAATAATCAAGAGTTCGATCCTCTTTCTTAATGACTTTTTCCCAATCCCATTGATCAACATAAATAGAATGTAAATTATCTAAATCTTCATCCCGTCGAATTGCATCCATATCGGTATAAAGACCTTCTCCAACTTCAAAACCATATTTTTTCAGTGCCATTCTCTTCCACTTTGCTAAAGAATGAACGACCTCGACTCGATGGTTATCAATTCCTTTTACTTCAAAGGAAACAGGACGTTCTATTCCACTTAAATTATCATTTATTCCTGTTTCAGGTCGAACAAAAAGTGGAGCTGATACTCGCCATAACGATAATTCTTTGGCTAAAGCAACTTCAAAAAAATCCTTAATGCGTTTAATGGCTAATTCCGTTTGGATAATAGAAAGATTACGCACATATCCTTTAGGAATGATAAGTTGATCTGACGAACCGTGCATATTGTTGCTCCTCCTCATTTTCATGATAGATATCTATACTATTACTATCCAAAAAACTTAAATTTTTCCTTGGATATCTGATATTGAACATAATTATTTATTTTATCATATTATAGCATATCATGACAAGGAGTATAACTATTTTTCATTTTTCATTTCCCAATTCATAAAATTCAAAAATTAATTGATCTAGTTGTTCACTCAGATCTAAAATATAAGCAGATATTGCAATCTCTTTGGATAACAAATAATTTAATTTTTCTCTTAACCCCTCAATCTCTCTCAAAAGATCTTCCTTTTGCTTCTTTTGATCCATATGTCCCCGTCCCTTTTACTATACTTATTTTAAATGTATTATATAGGATTTCTTGGAAAATTACAATTTATTTTTATCAATTTTATCCCAATTTTTTTCTAATACAAGTATAAATGGATAACCTAATCCATAACAAGCTGTTACCTGTCCCAAACCTACTGTTACTACGGTCATCCAAAACGGTGCATTCATCGTTGCTTTTAAAATAATAGGAACTACAATCATATTTATAAGAACAGGAGGTAGTGGAACTAAATGTTTTTGTTCACGTAAACAATACGAAAAATACGCTGCTACTAAAGTAGCCAAACTACCAAAAACTACATCTAAATAATGTGCTCCTCCTAATAAATTAGAAAGTAAACATCCAATAAATAATCCCGGTATCGCTGCCGGAGTAAAAGCAGGTAATATCGTTAAAACTTCCGAAAGTCGAAATTGAATAGGTCCAAACCCCATAAAACCAAAAACTAATGTAAGAACAATATAAATAGCAGCTACTAAAGCTCCCTGCACAATATACTTCGTATTTTTTTTCATACAAAATACTCCTTACTCATTATTATTATTTTATCTATGTAACCAATTAAACCAATAATACTACTACCAAATAAAAATTTCAACGTATTCCTATTTACAAAAATAAAAATTTTGTTTTTATTCGACTACGTCACATACTAAACCTAAAAACTATATTTATAAATATTTACTATTTATCATTCTCTACTAATTTAAAATAAAAGGACTGAATTTTAGTCCTTTTATTAGTATCTTTTTATTAACCTATTTTATATATTTTTTTAATTCAGCAGCTGCTTCTGCATCTAATACAAACGTCACATCTGGATGAAATTGCAAGATGGTAGAAGGAACCTGTGGACGTACATCACCATAAATTGTTTCAGCAATAATTTTAGCTTTATGACTTCCATTTGCTAAAAGAACAATTTTCTTTGCTTTAATAATACTTCCAATTCCCATACTTAATGCTTGTTTAGGTACATCATCAATAGAGTCAAAAAAGCGTGAATTCGCTTGAATAGTATCTTCTACTAAATCAACTAAATGCGTTCTTTTTGCAAAGGATTCTTCAGGCTCATTAAATCCAATATGTCCATTATTTCCAATTCCTAATACTTGTAAATCAATTCCACCAGCTTTTTGAATTTTCTTTTCATAATTTATACATTCTAACTCAACCTCTTTAGCCTCTCCGTTAGGAATATGGATTTGATCCTTATTGATATTTACATGGCTAAATAAATGATCCGTCATATAATAATAATAACTTTGATCACTTTCTCTAGAAAGTGGATAATATTCATCCAAATTAAAAGTCGTAATCTTTGAAAAATCCAACCCTTCTTCTTTATGCATACGTACTAATTCCTTATACATACCTACAGGAGTACCTCCCGTAGCTAATCCTAATACACTATTAGGTTCTAATCTGATTTGTGCTCCTACTAAACGAGCAGCTAAAGTACTCATCTCTTCATAAGAAGGTTCTACATAAACTTTCATACCATTAATGATTTTCATACAATAATTTCCCCTTTCCAATTGTCATCGCTATATGAACATTTTCATCAAATACAGTAATATCGGCATCTTTACCAATCGCCAAACTACCTTTTTTATCCTCAATACCTAATACGGTAGCCGGATTATAAGAAACTAATCGTACTAACTCTTCCAAAGACTTACCTGTATACGTATGCATATTATATAAACCTTGATTCAACTTAAGGACACTTCCTGCCAACGTTCCATCTTCCAAGCGAGCTTGACCATCCTTTACAAAAACAGGTTGACCACCCAATTCATATTTTCCTTCTTCCATGCCACCAGCAGACATACAATCTGTAATCAACACTATTTTATCTAATCCTTTTGTTTTTAATAAAAAAGAATATAATCCCGGATGAATATGAATCGTATCTGCAATTAATTCACAAGTAACATCTGTACTTAATGCAGCTCCTACCACTCCTGGTTTACGATGAAGAAGTCCAGTCATTGCATTAAATAAATGAGTAGCATGACTAATTCCTGCTTCAATACCTTCTAACGCTTCTTCAAAAGTAGCATCTGTATGTCCCATCGATAATACAATATCGGTAGTATCTTTAACCTCTTTAATAAACTCCTTGGCTCCTTCTACTTCTGGTGCAAGAGTAATTAAGCGAACTACATCTTGAAATTCTTTTACTAACTCTATATCAGGAGAAATAATATATTTTTCATTTTGAGCACCTTTAAAAACTGGATTAATAAAAGGGCCTTCCATATGAGCACCTAAAACTTCTGCACCCACTGTCCCCTCTTTTTTTACTTCTCTAACCACCTCTAAAGCTTTTCGAATTTCAGGAATATCCATTGTCATTGTCGTTGCTAAAAAACTAGTCACTCCATTAGCTGCAATTGCTTGACTAATATCCTTCAATTTCTCTATCTCACCATCCATCACATCATATCCACCATAACCATGAATATGAATATCAATAAAACCTGGTGAAATATAAGCTCCTTTAACATCTATTTTTTCTATATCATCTCGATCTACAATATCTTTTTCATCTACAATATCTTCAATAGTATCTGAAAAAATTAAGGCCTTATTCATTACAATACCATCTTTTAAAATAAGCTTTCCATTATGTAGACACTTCTTCAAACTTCTCACTCCTTTTGGACTTGTCTTTTAAAATTGGATAATTATATTGAGCCTTTCATCCAAAACCTCTTATTATTATACTACACCTATAACTCTCCTTCAATCCAAAAGGCAATAAAAAACTCCTATTCTATCTTTAAAATAAAAAATGATCCATAAGTATAACTATCTTTAAAACAAAAGATAATTATACTCATAGATCAAAGCATTTATACTCCTAAAGATAGATATTCAAGGTTCAAGTTCATAAAATCAAACCCTTTATAACAAGAACCATATAAAAATACCTATAATACTTCTTTATTAATTTCTTTAACTAAATGACATGCAACATGATGTCCTGTTTTTACTTCTTCTAATCGAGGTGTTTTTTGCCTACAAATATCCGTAGCATACATACATCGATCTACAAAACGACATCCTTGAGGTGGATTAATAGGACTAGGAACATCCCCTTCTAACATAATACGATGTCTATTTCTTTGCTCTTTTGGATTGGGAATAGGAATTGCCGAAAGCAACGCTTTCGTATAAGGATGTAATGGCGTATTATACAATTCTTCACTATCCGCCAATTCCATAATATGTCCAAGATACATTACAGCTACTCGATCTGAAATATAACGAACCATAGATAAATCATGAGCAATAAATAAATACGTAAGTCCTAATTTTGCTTGCAAATCTTTTAATAAATTGACTACTTGTGCTTGAATAGATACATCCAAAGCTGAAATGGGCTCATCACAAACAATAAATTTAGGATTTAGGGCTAACGCTCTAGCTATTCCCACTCGTTGACGTTGTCCACCTGAAAACTCATGTGGGAAACGCATAGCATGCTCTTTCCCTAAGCCTACCAATTCTAATAATTCCATTACTCGTTTTCTACGTTCTTTTTTAGAATGACATATTTTGTGTATATCTAAAGGTTCAGCCACAATATCTTCTACGGTCATTCTTGGATTTAAACAGGCATAGGGATCTTGAAAAATCATTTGAAAATTCTTTCGAACTTCCTTCATTTCCCTAGAAGAAAGTTCATAAACATTTTGTCCATTAAAGAGTAACTCTCCCTCTGTAGGTTCATAAAGACGAATCATGGTTCGTCCTGCTGTAGACTTTCCACAACCTGATTCTCCTACTAAACCAAAAGTTTCTCCTTCATGAATATCAAAGCTGATACCATCTACCGCTTTTAACATTCCTTCTCCCACATCAAAATGCTTTTTTAAATTTCTTACGGAAATTAAAGGGTTCATATTATGCCCCCTCCTTTCCTAAATCTTGCACTTGTTTTGCCATTGGATGATGTAACCAACAACGGCTACAATGACTATCTCCATGAGAAATAAATTCTGGCATATGATCCTTGCATATTTTCATCGCTCGATCACATCGATCATAAAAAGCACATCCTTTTGGAGGTACATATAAATCTGGTGGACTCCCCTCAATCGCTTGTAGTGGTTCATCTTTACTTAAATTAGGATGAGGTACAGAGGCTAATAATCGTCTAGTATATGGATGACCAGGACGATAAAAAATATCATCCACTGTACCTTGTTCTACAATTTGCCCTGCATACATAACTATCACCCGATCACTCATATCGGCTACTACACCTAAGTCATGAGTAATCAAAATAATAGACATATCTAGACGATCTTGAAGGGTTTTCATCAACTCTAAAATTTGCGCTTGTACCGTAACGTCTAATGCTGTTGTAGGTTCATCGGCAATTAATAACTGCGGCGTCGAAACCATTGCTAATGCAATCATTACCCGTTGACGCATACCACCAGAAAATTCATGTGGATATTGATGAATTCTCTTTTCTGGTTGTGGTACAGCTACTAAATCAAGCATTTCAATTGCTTTTTGTTCTGCTTCTTTTTGAGTTAATTTTCTATGTTCTCGAAGTCCTTCTACAATTTGATCTCCTATTTTCATCGTAGGATTTAACGATGTCATAGGATCTTGAAAGACCATACTAATTTGATTACCACGAATTTCTTTCATTTCTTTTTCTGTTTTATCTAAAAGATTTTCTCCATTAAATAAAATTTCTCCCCCTTTGAAGAAAGCAGGAGGCATGGGAAGTAGTTGCATAATCGAATTCGCCGTTACACTTTTTCCACAACCAGACTCTCCAACAATAGCGACCGTTTCCCTTTTACCCACATCAAAACTAATACCACGTACCGCTTCTACCTCTCCAAAGAAAGTTTTAAACGATATTTTTAGATCTTTTACTTCTAATACCTTTCCCATTTTTCCACCTCTTTTTCTTATTGACGAAGTCTTGGATCTAATGCATCTCTCAGTCCATCTCCTAAAACGTTAAAACCAAACATAATAAGAGAAATAAAGATGGCAGGGATCAAAATTTGATAACTATGACCAACAGCCATTCCCGCTAAACCATCATTGGCCAACGTTCCTAAGCTTGATTTTGGTGCTTGTAATCCAAGTCCTAAAAAACTAAGGGTCGCTTCTGCAAAAATAGCCCTAGGAATACTAAGAGTAACATTAACCAGTATAGGTCCTAATGTATTAGGAATAATATGTTTCTTTAATATCCAACGATGATCTGCCCCTAACGACTCCGCTGCTAAGACATACTCACTCTCTTTTAATTGAAGCACTTGACCACGAACTAAAAGAGCCATCGGTACCCAACCTGTTAAACTCATCGCTAAAATCATAACAAATAAACTACTTCCTTGTCCCGATGTAGAAAATACAACGGATAACAAAATAACAATCAATAAATAAGGAATACTATAAATTATTTCTGCTATTCGCATCATCACTGCATCCACTTTACGAGTAGCCATTCCAGCAATTCCACCATATAATACACCAAAAAC
>JAAYSE010000032.1 GCA_012524135.1 Candidatus Epulonipiscium sp.
AATGCCAATTCGATTATGGTAGAAAATAGCGTTCAAAGCTTACAGATTGATCTAGCTCAAGTAGAGTCCAATATCAAAACGATTCAAGAAAAGATTGAAGAAACACAAAAATTAATCGAAGAACTTCAAGTTGAACTAGAAGAAAAACGACATGAAGAACGATTATTAAATCAAAAAGTAAATATTGCTCAAGATACTTTTGATGCTTTTGTCAAAAAATACGAGGAACTACGAGTTACCGAATCTTCACAGATTGGAGATGCTACGATTATCGTTGTTTCTAGAGCTTATCCATCCACTCGACCTATTGCTCCTAGAAAAGCTTTAAATTTAGCAATTTCAGCGGTTTTAGGCTTAATGATTGGTGTATTTGTAGCGTTCTTTATGGAATATTGGATATCTACTGAACCAGAGAAAAAATAATAACAGGATCAAAACTTGTCATCTAAACTAGAGGAGAGGTTTTATAATGAGTAAAAAGCAACTATCTACAAATAAAAAAAATCAAAACCACCAAGTAAAAAAAACAAATCAAGGATATACAACGAAACTAGTACTAGGATTATTGGTTCTATTATCAATACTGATTTTTATCCTTCCTTTTTTTCGAGGACTCTTTTTTAGAAAAGAGATGCTTCTTACTCATATAGCATCCTTTCTAATTTTTATTCTTTATGGTATGTATAAGATCAAACAAAAAGAAAAAATAAAATTAGACAGTACGTTTGGTCTTATAGGACTATCCTTCATCGTCATATATATACTACCTGTTATTTTTGGACGACGTGCCAATCTAGGCAGTGCTATAGATATGATTATTCGACAGGTGAATCTTTTTGTCATTTATCTAATGGTCAACGATTTTTCCAAAGAAGAACGATACAAAAAAGTCATTCTTAACGTATTGATTGCCAGTGGTGTTGTCACCGCTTTTATTGGTATTTTAGGTGCTACAGGTTATGTTCACTTACCAGATGTTGTATTAGGCAATCGAATTGCTTCTACTTTCCAATATCCTAATACATTAGCCGCTTTTATAATGACCTTGTTTTTTATTACTTTAGGATTAAAAAGCGATACACAAAAACTTTGGTTGCGAGGAATATACGCTGCTAGTGGTTTTATTATGTTATTTACTTTTATATTTACGTACTCTAGAGCAGCATGGCTTCTATTTCCTATTTTTGCTCTGATTTATCTCCTTGTTGTTCCAGGAAAAGAAAGACTCTCTACCCTCTTTTACTATATTGCGGTAGGAATTCCAATTGTACTGACGCTACAACCCTTTACCAAGTATTTAGCAGTAGATACAGAAAAAAAAGCAAAAGCTTTAATCCTAGTGGTAGTAGCTACTGTATTATTTAGCATTCTCTATACTTTCTTAGAATACATTGGTAATAAGATAGGAGAAAAACAGTATAAATTTATTTATGGTGCCATAGGAATGATAGCAATTTTAGGTATTGGAATTGGAATCTTTGCTTTTCATGCGACAGAACCACTGGTTTTCAATAATTTAGACCAAACGGAAAATAAAACAAATCAAATCCATAGAGTGGTGAAAGGTATCGAAAGTAATCAGTCGTATTACCTAAATGTAGACGTAGAAGCCATTGCTAATACAGAAGAAAATCAATGGCCTTGGCAAGTACGGATCTTTGGTATCAATGAAAAAGGAGAACAAAATCTGCTAACAGAAAAACGAGGAACAGCAGAAGAAAAAGGAGAAATTCAAATTCCTTTTACAACAGGAGAAGATACTCAAAAGTTGAATATAACTTTTAGAAACTATTATCCTCAAACCAAGGTTATTTTTCATCAAGCAGAAGTATATGATGAAGTGGAAAACAAGGTATCTAAGATTAAGCTTCGTTATAAATATATTCCAGAAACTTTCATTGCAAGATTAAACGCTATTGATGTCACCTCACGTAGTGCATCAACACGATTGAATTATTATAAAGATGCTTTTACCATGTTTAAAGCTCGACCTATGATGGGAGGGGGAGGAGGAGCTTGGGTTCA
>JAAYSE010000184.1 GCA_012524135.1 Candidatus Epulonipiscium sp.
AATAGTCAAGAGTTTGAAGGAATCATTGTATCAGGTGGAGATGGATCTCTAAATGAAGTTGTAAATGGGATGTTATTGAATGATATAGATTTACCTTTAGGTGTGATTCCATCAGGAACATCCAATGATTTTGCCCGGTTTTTAAATATGCCTAATCATGTCGAAGGGTGTTTAGATGTTTTTTTACGAAGAAATCTAAAAAAAATTGATGTGGGTAAAGCCAATGATCAATTTTTTATCAATGTTTGTAGTGGAGGGTTATTTACCAGTGTTTCTCAAGATATAGATTTGGATTTTAAAAACACGTTAGGTAAGATGGCTTATTATATTAAGGGCATTGAGCAATTACCCAATTTTAAACCTTTTCCTCTTCGTATTACAACAGAAGGAGAAACTATTCAGGAGGATTTTTATGTTTTTTTAATTTTAAATAGTACAGGGGCAGGAGGTTTTCCTAAACTAGCAAAAAAAGCAGCTATTGATGATGGTTTATTTGAAATGGTAGCTATTCGTGCATGTCCTTTACATGAAATTCCTCGTTTGTTTATTCAAATATTACGAGGAGAACATCTTAATGAAAAAAATATTTTTTATACTAGAGGTTCTCAGTTTAAAATTGAGTGCTTAAGTGAAGATAAAAGTTTTTATGAATCAGATTTAGATGGAGAAAAAGGACCTAATTTACCTTTAGATATTCAAGTGTATTCAAGAAAATTGACTGTGTTTTCTAATTTATAAAGTAAAAAAATGATACCATTGTTTCACGTGAAACAATGGTATCATTTTTACTTTTTTATCATATAAAATAAGTGACTCCATTTTATTTTATTCGTTTATGGATAGGAGTATAGTTAGTGTATCTAGATCAGTGGTCTAAATGCTAAATGTGATAAATATTTACTTAAAATACGTTAAAAACAAACTTTTTTATTTTATCTCCGTATATAAGAATAACAAAATAAATACAAGAGGTACAAGAATAAATCACAAGGAGGATTTAATCAATGGATTGTAAAAATCATTATGGAAGGTCAGGAGTTAATACCTGTAGTAAATGCGGAGATTGGGTTTGCGAAGAATGTACAGTACAAGTACAAGGAAGAAATATTTGCAAAAATTGTATTCAAGAATATATTCAAAAGGATGAAACGTTTATTAGAAAAGGTACTAGTCGTCCAGATATTAATGGGTTTTTAGTATTTTTATTTTCTTTTCTTCCTGGGGCTGCACATATGTATATGGGTTTATCTAAAATTGGATTAATGTTTTTAACACTATTTATTGGTGGTTTTGTTTTGGCTGAAATTAGTGCATTATCATTTTTCTCTATAGCATTTTCAGGTATTTTATGGGTATACTGTTTCTTTGATGCTCGAAATATGAAACATCGGATTCGTCATGGAGAAGTAAAAGATGATATTACCCCATATCTTCAATATGTTAAACAACATAAAAGTGTTTTCGCTTTGGTTTTAATTGTTCTAGGAGGCGTTACCATTCTTCGAGAATTGCAATGGTTTATAAACCGAATATTTGGATATTGCAATTACTTTTCAGGAATATATATTGATAAAATTTTATTTGCAGGATTTTTCATTGTAGTAGGTTTATGGTTAATTGCTACCAATCGTAAAAAATCTAATGAGGAAGAAGAAAAGGATTTAACCGATCACTTCAACAATTAAATAGTAAAATGTTTCACGTGAAACATTTTACTATTTAATAGTTTTAAAAAATTTTTTAGGATATTTTAAAATAAGCATCAGGTACGTGATGCTTATTTTTTTAGTTATAAGAGATTATATGTAAATTTATTTTTACACTCATTCTTTAAAAAGATATGATATAATAAAATAAAACCTACCATAAAGTTTAAAGATATTGTTGTGATGGATCAAGGAAGGAAAATATAGTAATTGGATTAGGTTCTAGGTAAGGTAATAGGGAAAGGATGGAGAGGAAGGGGATTGCATTGGGTAGAATTATTGCTATTGCAAATCAAAAAGGGGGAGTGGGTAAAACAACCACTACCATTAATTTAGCAGCGAGTTTAGCAGAAAAGGGTAAAAAAGTTTTAGTGGTGGATATTGATCCACAAGGCAATACAACAAGTGGACTTGGAGTAGAAAAAAATCATTTGGATCATACGATTTATGAATTGTTATTGCAACAAAGTACATGGGAAGTTACATTAATTCATACTCAAGTAGAAGGATTGGATTTAATTCCAGCTAATGTGAATTTAGCAGGAGCTGAAATAGAACTAATTGGAGTAGAACAAAGAGAATATCTTTTAAAACAGTATCTTGAGGAGGTTTATCAAGAATATGATTTTATATTAATTGATTGTCCACCTTCTTTAAATACTCTTACTATTAATGCATTAACAGCAGCGAATACAGTATTGGTTCCTATTCAATGTGAATATTATGCACTAGAAGGTTTGACTCAATTGATGCATACTATTCATTTAGTTAGTCAAAGATTAAATCCAAAGTTAGAAATAGAAGGAATAGTTTTTACTATGTTTGATGCAAGAACTAATTTGTCTTTACAGGTAGTAGAAGAAGTAAAGAGGCATCTTCATAGAAATATATATAAAACGATTATTCCAAGAAATGTTCGCTTAGGAGAAGCTCCTAGCCATGGATTACCTATTACTTTATATGATAGTCGTTCTAAAGGGGCAGAAAGTTATCGTTTGTTAGCGGAAGAAGTGATAGAAAGGGAGGCATTGTAGATGGCAAAAAAAGGACTAGGAAAAGGATTATCAGCGTTGATTCAGGAACAGCAGTTATCAACTATGGATGAATTATCAGCTGCACAGTGGATCTCCATTCATGAAGTAATGCCAAATGAACATCAACCACGTAAAAAATTTAAGGAAGAAGGATTACAAGAGTTAGCAAAATCAATTGAACAATATGGGATTCTTCAGCCATTGATTGTAAAAAAAGTTGCAGGTGGATATGAAATAATCGCTGGGGAGAGGCGTTGGAGAGCTGCACGTATGTTAAAGATAGATCAAATACCTGTAATGATTCAAAATTTTAATTCCCAAAAAGCCTTAGAAATTTCTTTAATTGAAAATATACAAAGAGAGGATTTAAATCCAATTGAAGAGGCAAAAGCTTATCAACGTTTAATAGAAGAATTTAATCTTACTCAAGAAAAGATTGCTAAAAAAGTATCTAAAAGTCGTTCGGTTATTGCAAATTCTCTTCGCTTATTACAATTAGATCCTAGAGTACAAGAGATGCTGATTGAAGAAGTGATTACTAGTGGACATGCACGGGCATTATTAGGTATTTCTGATCTAGAATTGCAATATCAAGTGGCTCAAAAAGTTTTTGATGAGGAGTTGACAGTACGAGAAACCGAAAAACTGATTAAGAAGTTATTAGACCCTAAATCTCAAAAAAGAAAAAAACAATCTTCACCTTTACAACCTGTGTATCAAGAAATTGAAGAGCGTTTTAAACAAATATTAGGTACGAAAGTTCAAATTTCTCAAGGAAAAAATAAGGGAAAAATTGAAATAGAATATTATTCAAATGAAGATTTAGAAAGAATTTTATCCCTTATGCAGTCGATTAAACAATAATATAATAAAAAATAAATTTTAATATTATATCATCAGAGGAGACAATATCTATGGAATTAATTATTCAATTGATTCAACAATACAATACTTATTTTTTGATGGGTATGATTGTATTATACTTGTTATTATTTATTTTATTTATTATTAATCAAAGAAAAATTAAAACGTTACAAAAGAAATATAATTATTTTATGGGAAATACAGAAGGGGTTAATATAGAAGAGTTGTTAACTCAGTATTTAGAGAAAGTGGAGGATACTTTAGCTGGACAAGAGGTTTTGCAACAAAAGTATTCTAAAATAGAACATCAACTGGGATACTGTATTCAAAAAGTAGGAATTATACGTTATAATCCTTTTGAAGAGATGGGTGGAAATTTTTGTTTTGCCATTGCATTATTAGATGAGTTTGATAATGGATTAGTTATTAATGGAATATTAAGTAGGGAAGGATCGTATACATATGCAAAACCCATTAAAAATGGGGAGAGTTCATATCCACTTTCAGCTGAAGAATTACAAGCTTTGGATCAAGCAAGGCAGCATAGTTAAGGAGTATAGAAAAGGATATCAATATTAGTTATTCAAAAAAATTAGTGTTGGAGCGATTAAAAAATTGATGTATAGTATATATACCTTCTAGGATAGACTAAAGTAGGAGGTGTATGTTGTGATTATTGGAATTCAAAAGGGATTAGATTCATTAAAAGAACAATTAGAAAAAAGAGGGTATTATGTAGTAGAAGCAGA
>JAAYSE010000185.1 GCA_012524135.1 Candidatus Epulonipiscium sp.
TCGTGTATCAAAAAATACTAAATCACCCATTTGTAATTGAGACTTGTCTACCAATTGTCCATTATATACTTGATCTCTAGAAGATCGATTTAACGTAATATCAAAATTTTTCATAATAGCTTGAGTAAATCCGGAACAATCAACACCTTTGCCTAAAGTTGTTCCTCCATAACAATACGGTGTTCCAATAAATTGTTTTGCATATTGAACAATTTCTTCTTTTTTCGTTTGATGATCAATAGGAGCTACAGGTACTGATTCCACAACTGGTACTATTTCTAAATTTTCTCCCCCTACATAATCACCAAAAATCCAAGCCTCTTTTTCATTATAATAAATTTGATACCAATTTTCTTGTTTCCCTTTTATAATCAAAGGATCATTCATATTTACTTGTCCTAAAACTTGACAATACGTATTGGGGTATTGTCGAATATTTACATGCGTTCCTGTACTATATCCGATCACTTGAATCGGTGGTTGATCTGTCTCTTGACTTTCTTGTTGTTCTATTGTTGCTACAGATATGGTATCTTCTATTATTTCATCTGCATATATGGTAGATATACTAAATAATCCAACTAATATTCCAGTAATCGTCATTTTAATAATACGTTGACAATACGATTTCATTATGAAATCCCCCTATTTAAAAGTTGTTACATAATTGTTACAAATTTATTATATATGTTTAAATTATTCTTGTCAACATATAAAGACATCTTTTTTACAAAATAAAGAAAAGGAAATCAAAATCTATATTATAAGATACTTACAATATAAAAAATTAAAAGTCCAAGAGATATTTTACTCTCTTGGACTTTTAATTTTAAACTTTTTTCACTTTTTTTATACTTTTTCCTTGGCAGTATAAGTAGTATGCAATAATACAGAAGATTTATCTCCCATAGGCTTACCTAAATACGTTTTATATAATTCTTGGATAGCAGGATTTTCATGAGATTTACGAATAGGTTTATTTCGATCTTCTTGATAAAGAGCAGCTGACCGTTTTTTCAAAATTTCAATATTACCATGATGATACGGTTGACCTCCTCCTCCAATACAACCACCAGGACAGGCCATAATTTCAATAACATGAAGGTTACGTGGATTACCAGCTTTAATTTCTTCTAATAATATTCGAGCATTTCCAAGACCATGAGCAATTCCAATATTAAGTTTAAAATCATCAATAGGTACCGTAGCCACTCGTACTCCATCCATACCACGTAACTGTTCAAAGTCAATATTTTTTAGTTCCTTGCCTGTTAACCATTCATATGCTGTTCTAGTAGCTGCTTCAATCACTCCTCCTGTAGTTCCAAAAATAACTCCTGCTCCCGTAGATTCTCCTAAAGGTTGATCAAATTTTTCTTCTTCTAGTTCATGTAAATTTAAATTAGCCTGCTTAATCAAATGAGCTAACTCTCTAGTAGATATAGTAAGATCCACATCTGGATTATTATCTACTTGAAATTCTTCTCGAGATGCCTCATACTTTTTGGCTAAACAAGGCATTACCGATACCACAATCATTTTTTCTCTTGGAATACCTAGTTTTTCAGCATAATAAGATTTAGCAATAGAACCAAACATTTGTTGAGGTGACTTAGCACTAGAGGGAATATCTAAAAGTTCAGGAAATTGACTTTCTATAAAATTGACCCACGCAGGACAACAAGAAGTTAAAATAGGTAATGGTACTTCTTTATCCCCTGCTAAATAACGTTTTAAACGATCTAATACCTCCGTTGCTTCTTCCATAATCGTTAAATCTGCTGCAAAATCAGTATCAAAAACATAATTAAAACCTAATTGACGTAAAGCAGATACCATTTTACCTGTTACAATGGTTCCTGGCTCATAACCAAATTCTTCTCCTAAAGCTACACGGACGGCAGGAGCTGTTTGAACTACGACTATTTTTTCAGGATCCGCTAAAGCTTCTACTACTGTCCATACATTATCTTGCTCGGATAGAGCCCCCACTGGACAAACTGCAACACATTGTCCGCAATGAGTACACACTGTATCTACTAAAGGAGATTCAAAAGCAGTAGAAACAACCGCATCAAATCCACGATTAATTCCAGAAAGTGCACCTACCGTCTGCACATCATTACACATCGTCTCACATCGACGGCACATAATACATTTATTCATATCTCGAATAATAGAAGGTGAAAAATCTTTTTTATAAACGGATTGACTTTTACCCGTAATAGATATTTCACGAATACCAAGTGTTTCAGCTAAATCTTGTAATTCACAATCTCCTGATTTAGGACAAATTAAACAATCTTTCGGATGATCGGATAAGATTAATTCCATCACTGTTTTTCTTGCATTTAATACCCGCATGGTATTGGTTCGAACTACCATTCCTTCCGATACAGGAGTAGAACAAGCAGTCATTAATCGCCGCACTCCTTCTACTTCTACAACACAAATTCGACAAGAGGCGGTTTGATTCACCATTTTAATATCATGTAAATCTAAGTGACATAAAGTAGGAATAAAAAGTCCAAGCTTTTTTGCAGCTTCTAAAATAGTCGTTCCCTTTGGAACTTCTATGGTTTTCCCGTCAATGGTTAGTTTTACATCTGACATAATATACACTCCTTTTATCTCTTTTCAATAGCATGGGTAGGACATCGATCATAGCAGGATCCACATTTAATACATATTTTTTGATCAATACTATGTGGTTTTTTCCTTTCTCCTGTAATAGCATTTACAGGGCATACTCTCGCACAGACCGTACAACCCACACACGTTTCAGGATCAATCTTATATTGTAATAAAGCAGTACATTGTCCTGCAGGGCATTGATGATCTTTTACATGAGCGATATATTCTTCTTCAAAATTATTTAAAGTGGACAAAACAGGATTTGGTGCTGTTTGTCCCAAACCACATAAAGCTGTTTCTTTAATAACAACACTTAATCGTCGTAGTTCTTGTAAATGTGCTTCGGTCCCTTGCCCTGATGTAATTTTTTTAAGAAGCTCTGATAATCGTTTTGTTCCTATACGACAGGGAGTACATTTTCCACAAGATTCTTCTTCCGTAAATTCTAAATAAAACTTAGCCACACTAGGCATACAATCATCTTCATCCATGACGATCATTCCTCCTGATCCCATCATAGATCCTTTTTCTACCAAGGTATCAAAATCAATAGGCGTATCTAAATCTTTTTCTGTTAAACACCCGCCGGAAGGTCCTCCTGTTTGAACGGCCTTGAACTTCTTACCATCTTTAATACCACCTCCGATATCAAAAATCACTTCCCTTAACGTTGTTCCCATAGGAACTTCAATAAGACCTACATTATTAATTTTTCCAGCTAAAGCAAAGACTTTTGTACCCGGTGATTTTTTTGTCCCAATCTTTCTAAACCAATCAGCTCCCTTTAAAAGAATAATAGGAATATTAGCAAAGGTTTCTACATTATTTACATTAGTTGGTTTACCCCAAAAGCCTGATTCTGATGGGAAAGGTGGTTTAATGGTAGGTTCTCCTCGTTCTCCCTCCATAGAATGAATAAGCGCTGTTTCTTCTCCACAAACAAAAGCACCTGCTCCATATCTAATTTCAATATGGAAGGAAAAATCAGTACCTAGAATATGATCTCCTAAAAATCCATATTCTTCTGCATCATTCATCGCTTTTTGTAATCGTTGAATTGCTAAAGGATACTCTGCACGAATATAAACCTTTCCTTCATCTGCTCCAATAGCATATCCACAAATAGCCATCGCTTCCACAATAGAATGAGGATCTCCTTCTAAGATCGAACGATCCATAAAAGCACCCGGATCTCCTTCATCAGCATTACATACTACATACTTTTTATCAGATTTACTTTTTCTAGAAAATTCCCATTTTAAACCTGTAGGGAATCCACCACCTCCACGTCCTCGAAGTCCTGACTTTTTAATCTCATCAATAACTTGTTCTGGTGTCATTTCAGTTAAAACTTTACCTAAAGCATAATACCCATTTCTAGCAATATATTCTTCAATATTATTAGGATTAACAAACCCACAATTTCGAAGAGCAATTCGCATTTGTTTTTTATAAAAATCCATATGCTTTGAATCTTCAATAGCTTTCTTACTTCCTGGATCTTTATATAATAGTCGATCCACTTTTCGTCCTTTTACAATATGTTCCTCTACAATCTCTATTGCATCATCCGGTTTCACTTGTACATAAAATGTATTATCAGGAAGGACTTTTACAATTGGTCCTTTTTCACAAAATCCAAAACAACCCGTTTGAACCACTTGTACTTCTTCTTCTAGTTTATGTTGAATCAAACATTCTTGTATATTCTTTACAATCTTCTCTGATTCAGAAGAGATACAGCCAGTTCCTCCACAAACTAACACATGCATCTTATACTTGGACATAAATACCCTCCTCTGTTCTTAGTCTTCCATTTCTTTATGGGTCATTGGTATGACTCCGTCTAATAATTCTCCTTTTTTTATATACTGATCGATGATTTTTTGTATTTTCTCTTCATCTACCTTTCCAAATACTACAGGTTCTTTTCCAGGTACACGTACCTCCACTGTAGGTTCTGCATAACAATATCCCATACAATCCGTTTGAGTCACAACGATATTATTTAATCCTTGGTCTGCTATTTTATTAACAAATATATTCATAACTTCCCTAGCACCGGCCGCAATACCACACGTTGCCATCGCTACACGTACTTCTACCAACTCTTCAATATGATCTCCTTTTTCTCGAATGTCCATATGAGTCAATACTTTTTTTCGAAGCTGTTTTAATTCTTCAAACGATTTTATTTTTGACATCCAGATCCCCCTTTATTTGTATTCCTTAATAATCTCTTTGACCATTTCTGGTGTTACATGTCCATAAACCTTTTCTCCTACCATAACTACAGGAGCTAATCCACAAGCCCCTACACATCGCAAGGATAAAAGCGAAAATTTTCCATCTGGTGTAGTTTCACCTACTTCTAAATTTAATTGTTTCTTAAATTCATTTAATACCTTTTCAGCACCTCTTACATAACAAGCTGTCCCCATACAAACTGAAATAGGATGTTCACCTTTAGGTTCCATATTAAAGAAAGAGTAGAAACTAACTACTCCGTAAACCTTTGACACAGGAATATTTAATTTTTTAGCAATATGTTGTTGCAATTCTTTTGGTAAATAGCCAAAAATTTCTTGTGCCTTATGCAATATTGAAATAAGTTCACCCTTTTGATTCGACATCCCATCAATAAAATCATCTAATTGATGAAGCTTTTCTTGATCTAATTTTATATCTGATATAGAACTTGCAGACATACTTCTACCTCCCTTATGTTTTTAATGATAAATACCTGTTGTTTCACCTGTGTTGTCATTATTAAAAGTATATCAAGACTTATCTAAAAAGTAAAATAATAATTAATTTTGATTTAAATTTTGTATATTGTGAATAAAATATCAACTAGAAATAGTAACTCTTTTCACAAAAATAAAAAACCCCTTTTATCAAAGGGATTTTTATTTTCCAGATATAAGAATTACTACACTTTTATCTTGTACATGATATTCCCATGCAACAGGTTGTGGTTGTTCTACAAAATCATTAGTAAAATCATAAAAAGTATCTACTATTCGAAACCACCGTTTACCTTTTAACTTCGGTAATTCAAAACATAAAGGTTCAACATAACTATTAAGAATAATATAAATATCCGATCCTTCCTTACATCTTTCTGTTTGATCTCCATGAATCATCAATGCAATACTTTGAGAATGATAACTCCAATCTGGTTCATAAGGATGAACACCATGCCATGTAATCTCTGCTTCCTGAGGGTAATTTCCCTCAAAAAAATATCCTCGTTTTAAGCAAGAATTTTGTTTTCGAAACGCAATCATTTTACAAAAAAACCGAAAAATTTCTTTGTTTTTTTCTTTATAACTCCAATCTACCCAACTAATTGGATTATCTTGACAATAAGCATTATTATTTCCTTGTTGTGATCTACAAAATTCATCTCCCATCAAAATCATAGGAATACCTTGAGATATCATTAAAATAGCTATCATATTTTTAATTTGACGTTTACGAAGGCGTACAATATCCATCCGATCTGTAGGTCCTTCTACTTTGTGGTTATAACTATAATTATCATCCGTTCCATCTTGATTATTTTCTCCATTTGCCCAATTATGTTTTGTATTATACGATACTAAATCCCATAAAGTAAAACCATCATGAGCAGTAATAAAATTAATACTATGGTAAGGTCTTCGTCCTCCTCTACCAAACAAATCGGGACTTCCCATCAGCCGAAGAGCCAAATCAGGTACCATCCCATGATCTCCTCGTATAAAACGTCGCACGGTATCTCGATATTTTCCATTCCATTCACACCACCCCGATGGAAATTCTCCCAAATAATAACCTCCCGCTGCATCCCAACCTTCTGCGATTAATTTTGTCCCTGATAAAATAGGATCCTGTGCTATATCTTGTAAAAGAGATAAATCACCAATCCAATGTCCTTTATCATCTCTACCTAAAATAGCCGCTAAATCAAATCGAAAACCATCTATATGCATTTCTGTTACCCAATAACGCAAACTGTCTAATATTATTTTTTTTACCACTAAATGATTCGAATTAATCGTATTCCCTGTACCAGAATAATTCGTATAATATCTTTTATAAGGTTCTAAAAGATAATAAATACTATTATCAATTCCTCGAAAAGAAATGGTAGGTCCTAAATGATTACCTTCTCCAGAATGATTATATACTACATCTAAAATGACTTCAAAACCCTCTTTGTGCATTCTTTTTACAAAATTTTTAAAATCAAATACCTGTTCCCCCCATTGGATAGCAGGACTATAATTTCCTGTCACTGCAAAAAAACCAATAGGGTTATATCCCCAAATATCCCGTAACTTTTCTCCTGTTTCTGGATTATAATTATCAATCGCATTCATATTAAACTCAAATATTGGCAATAACTCCACAGAAGTAATTCCTAATTCTTTTAAATGATCTAATTTTTCTACAATTCCATGGAACATCCCTTTTTGTTTCACTTGTGATGTTGGATGTTGTGTAAAAAGTCGTACATGCATCTCATAAATAATCGTATCTTCCATAGGAATCTTCGGTCGAACATCGCCTTCCCAATCATATCTTTCTGTATCAATAACAATACTTTTGCAAGTAGTTTCCACTGAATCTAAAGTACTAAAACTTAAATCTTTATCTATCTGATTGGAGCGATCATATCCATACATCTGTTTTTTTGAATAATCATAAGTCCCTGATATCGCCTTGGCATAAGGATCCATTAATAATTTATAAACATTAAAGCGATGACCATTTTCTGGTTCATAAGGGCCATCTACTCGCCACCCATAAAAAGTTCCATGTCCAATTCCTTCTATATATACATGCCATACGTCTCCTGTTTTATTCACTATCGGATCTAAAACATAACGAAATACAGGATTTTGATCTTCGAAATGCTCATACAATTCTAAAATTACTTGGGTGGCATGCTTAGAAAAAATAGCAAAATTCGTTCCCCCTGGATCTACAGTAGCACCAAATTCTGGACGTCCATCTCGAACATGAAATTTCTTCTCTATCTTGGTCACTCTATCCTTCCTTTCCATTAATACTCCATAATCATACTGCTTTTTTATTTTTTATTGAAAAATAAGTACCTATATTCGCTTACTCTGCAATTGAAAGCAGAACAACAATATAGATACTATCTTTCAGCATAAATATTTATAGCTATTATTCTATTGTATCTCTGTATGAACTTTTTTATTCGTAAAAACTTTTTTTAATCCTTCTTTCCACACCCTTGGAATTAAATCATGTTTTAAAATGTACTCTGAAGTTGTGACTTCTGCTATCGCTTGTTCATAACCTTCTCGACATTCTTCTAATGAAACAGGTACTCCTGTTTTTAAATTCCATGCCTTACTATTTTCAAATCTTCCATCTCTTCCCAATATAAAAATCTTTTCATCATCAATAAAACTTCCTCTCCCCGTATGAGGTTGTAAAACAGCAAAACCTTTCTCTGCTTGTAAAAGATCCTTTCCCACTATAGAATCCAAAGGTATTGAAATACCTACTAAATTGGCTACCGTTGGGAAAAAATCCACTTGTCCCCCTACCCTTGTAATTTCTTCTTGAATAGGCTTTCCTGGAATATGAACCATTAAAGGAATACGATACATTTCATCTTCTTCATATGGTTTTCCTAAAAAATGAGTGAGTAACTCTTCCTGTTCTTCATCTTCCATACGAAAAGCTTTATGATCACCGTATAAAATAATAACGGTATCTTCATATAAATTATTGGATTTTAAATCCTCTACAAATTTTTCAAGAGCTTGATCAAAATAATGAACACTCTGTAAATAACCACCTAAAATTGTGCCTTCATATTCCTTAGGTAATTTTAAATCACAATACTTTTCATCTAGCATAAAAGGATGATGAGAAGTTAAAGTAACAAAAAAGCTATAAAAAGGGCTATTTTGATCCTTTAATATAGGAATAGCTTGTCGAAATAAAGAACGGTCACTTAAACCTACTCCTATCCTTTCATCTGCTTCTAACTCATCTAAACTAATAAAATGATCCCAACCTTGCTTTGGATAGATCGTTTTTCGATTCCAAAAATCGGGCTCATTTCCATGAAAAACAAGCGTTTTATACCCTTGCTCTTTCAACAACATAGGAAGTGCCTGAAAATGGTTTTTTTCATATTCTTTATAACTATATAATCCCGATGAAGGATAAAACCCATTCTGAGAAATAAATTCTGCATCTGAAGTATTTCCCCAGCCTACTTGTTCATAATATCGACTAAAATAAATCGTATCTTCCTGCAATAGACGATTTAAAAAAGGAGTAATTTCTTGCCCTGCTACTGTTTTGTTTAAAACAAATCCCTGTAAAGATTCAGCCTGTATTACAATTACATTTCTATTGGCTGCCATTCCAAATCCTTTCACTTGTTCTTGCACTTTAGGAATATCTTCTATCACTTTTTCTATTTTTTGAGGTTGAATCTCGGGTTTTGTTACAAATTGTGCAACATCATACATATGATAACTAAGAACACCTAAATTATAAGGAGTATAAAGC
Organism: Candidatus Epulonipiscium sp.; assembly: GCA_012524135.1. Taxonomy (GTDB): domain Bacteria; phylum Bacillota; class Clostridia; order Lachnospirales; family JAAYNZ01; genus JAAYNZ01. The sequence continues at coordinate 9,184 of JAAYSE010000185.1, forward strand.
CCATGAGATTCGGCTACAATCTGTTGACTAATACCCATAATACCGATAATAAACGAAAGAGAAATCAATGCTACTGTTTTCTTCCATTTCTTCGTTATATTCAACATCTGAAATTCTTGATCTCTATGATTCCATCTTTCATACAAAAAGATAACAATAAAATCTACAAAAAACAAAAGATATTTAGGCCTTAAATAATACCATACACTGTCCGAAACAGTTCCTATTTGTCCAATCTGATAAAGACTATGAACAGGAACAAGAGTAAAGAAATTACTATAATAAACTGCATCTATAAATAATAAAAGCGAAAATAAAAAATGAACAATGAAAAAACTTCTCTTTCTCCGATCTTCTTTTACTAAAAAAAGAAGACTATACAATGCAAGAATTAAAAAGAAATTTTTCAATGTTATCATCCAAAATTGATCTTTCATACCAATATAAAGATGAAAAATAATTAATTTTATTAAAATGGAAATCCCAATTACACTTATCTTCTTATACACCTCTTTGATCTCCTTCCTTATCATGTAAAAATTTCTCTACTAAATACGAAAAAAAAAGGACAAAGTATGGCACACTACCTAATTCATATCTTTTTTTATCTTATCGAATATCTATACTATTTTCAATATCATTTTATATCTATTTTAGTTATTTTTTACCTTTTTTATTCATTTCGTACAAAACCTCAAGTTGCTACTTTCTTGAACTTGAGGTTTATATTTATCCTAATCTCTGTTGAATAATCTCAGATAATTTCTTTGCTTCTATTAATAATACTTCTTGATCTTTTCCTTCTAACATAATTCGTATTAACGGTTCTGTTCCAGAAGGACGAATCAATACCCTTCCTTCATTTGAAAATATTTCTTGCAAACGATGAATCGCTTCCTTTATAACTGGGTCTTCTAAATATTTATTCTTATTTCCATTGCTCACTTTTACATTTATCAAAACTTGTGGATAAATAGAAATTACTTTTTTCAACTGGGAAAGAGGTTTCTTCTTTTCCTTTAGTACTTGCAAAAGTTGTAATGCTGTTACTAATCCATCCCCTGTCGTATTTTTATCTAAAAAAATAGTATGCCCTGATTGTTCTCCACCTAAATTATATCCATTTTCCATCATCGTTTCTAATACATATCGATCTCCTACGGAACATTGTTGAATAGAAATATTATTTTTTTGACCCATTTTTACTAATCCAATATTACTCATCACCGTAGCAACGATGGTATCTTTCTTTAATATACCTTGTTCTTTCATTCTTTGTCCACAAATAGCTAAAATCTGATCTCCATCTACCACTTCTCCATTTTCATCAATAGCAAGACATCGATCTGCATCTCCATCTAAAGCAATTCCAATATCTACCTTTGTTTGCTTTACAAATTGTTGCAATGGTTTTAGATAAGTAGAACCACACTTATCATTAATATTTATACCATCCGGCTTAACTCCCATCGTATATACCTTTGCTCCTAATTCTTGAAATAAAAGAGGAGCTATTTTATAAGCAGCACCATTTGCACAATCTATCGCAATGGATAATCCTTGTAAATCTCCTTCAATAGTCGTTTTTAAAAACTTTAAATAATCTATACTACTCGTAGGGCCTATACCAAGCTTTCCTACTTCACGGCCTATTGGGTTGGGAAGTGAAGTAAATTCATGAAAAATAATATTTTCTATCTCTTCTTCTAATGCATCTCTCAACTTATATCCGTTATTATCAAAAAACTTAATCCCATTATATTCCATAGGATTATGAGAAGCTGAAATTACTACGCCTGCATCTGCTTGATAATGACGAGTTAAATAAGCAACTGCTGGTGTAGGAATCACTCCTAACGAAATCCCATATCCTCCAATAGAGCAAACCCCTGCCATAAAAGCAGATTCTAACATATCCTTTGAACGTCTTGTATCTGTCCCTACTAAAATCTTAGGTTGATGATGAAGTTCTTTTGTCAAAACATAGGCACCTGCCCTACCTAATTGATAAGCTAATTCACCAGTTAATTCTTGATTCGCTATCCCACGAACACCATCTGTCCCAAATAACTTTCCCATATATATTATAATCTCCCTTCTCCATTCTCTATGGAAATAGGATTCTGATATACCATCCTTATTTTCCACAATCTTTTACAATTATAGCATTGTCTCTCTTATCCTTCAATCTCTTTATAAACACAATATAAAAAGCTCCATAAACCTTAAATAAGCTCTATGGAACTTTTTTAAGATTCTTCTTTTAATATTTCTTCCCTCGAGATTTCTTCGTCTCCCTCTAACAATTCTACAGAAATGGTAGGAGGATCTCCTATTAATCGTACTCCTTTTGGAAGGTCAAAAAATACTTCTACTTGATGATTCCCTATCTTATAACCACTTAAATCAATACTTGCATGAAGCGAATGAGTATTCACACGATAAATATCTTTTTCTAATCCCGTAACTAAAATAGGAATATCATCTCTAGTTACAAATCTAAATTGTAATCCTTCGGGCAATCTTTGAACATTGATTTCTTTCATCGGTATTTGAAATTCTCGTAATATTTCTTTTTGTATTTGAACAGTAATCTTTGCTTCCTTTTGTTGCTCATATAAAACTACATTTTGTGGAAGTAAAGACCGAATATCTTGAGTAAAAACAGTAGTACTTGTAACATTACTTACATCCATACTAGGAAGCTGAATGCTTTGAATTTGATTAATAACTGCTTCATCCCCCATAATCATAACCTGACTAGGTTCTATTTTAGAGTCTATAATAACATATCCATCAGGCGGATTTGTTTGCCATTCCCCTATTTGAAGAGGAACTGTCTTTAATTTTTTAATAGGAATATATACTTCAACTTGTTCAATACTCTTATCAAGCCCTAAAATTTCATTCCCATCTTGATCATAAGCAATCGGCTCTGCATAAATAGATATATCCTTTTTCTTTTCTCTTACATCTACAGGTACTAACACTGTTGCAATCTTTGATACTTGAGATTTAGGTCCTGTAATAGATAAACTATTTGTAGGTTTAATAACACCTTCTTGTATGATATATCCAGACGCAGGCTCTCCTATTAAATCATACGATATATTTTTTTGTACTGTCACAACATCTTCTAATTCTACCTTCATATGAGTAGGTGTCTTCCTTACAATCTCAAATTGTTCAGGTACCCATACTTCTATCTCTACAGCACCATATTCATTAATTAACTCAATATCAGCAGTGACAATAATATCACTCTTTCTTAACTTTTCAAGCTCTAATCGTTTGCCTCTTATGGTTACTGAAACAGTCTTTCCTTCAAGAAACTTGATCGCTTTACGACGACTTGTCACTTCCTCCTGATGTTTCACTTGTACTTCTAAATGATTAAAATTTTGAGTTGTAACAGGATTTTCAATATTAATAACAATAAACCAAAGGAGGATAGCACTTAATAAAGATATAATTTTTAAACCTATATTCTTTGTGAATAATTCACTCATGCTTTTTCCTACCTTTCCATAATACTAATCTCTTTTTATCTATTTTCTTTTTTGGTACATAGGTTAACTGACTTTTTAAATATTCTCTATTCACATTGCGTACTAGGTTACCTCCTGAAGCAACAGAAATCTTACCTGTTTCTTCTGAAACTACAATAATAATACTATCCGATACTTCACTTAGTCCTAAAGCAGCTCGATGCCTTGTCCCTAATTCTTTACTAATTTCTAAACTATCTGTCAGTGGAAGATAACAAGTAGCAGCAGCAATGCGATTATCTCGAATAATAACAGCTCCATCATGAAGAGGTGTTTTATCTTCAAAAATATTAAGAAGTAACTGGCTACTAATTTCAGCGTCAATCATAATTCCTGTTCTTTCATATTCTCCTAATTTTACATCTTGTTCAATAGCAATCAACGCTCCTACTTTTCTTTGAGCCATTTCTTCTACTGCTCGAATTACAGCCTCTACAGATTGAACAGAAATTCGTTCCTGTTGTCTATCTCGATAATCTTCTAATGTAAGTAAAGAAGATAAAAGTCCCCCTCGTCCTAATTGTTCTAAAGCTCTTCTTAGTTCTGGTTGAAATACAATAATAATTGCAATAATACCAACAGAAACCGTATTTGTAAGAATCCATAAAATTGTATTTAATTGAAAAAACAAAGCAATCGCCCACATAATAAAAATAACTAAAAGACCTTTAAATAGCGTCCAAGCTCGTGTATCTTTAATCCAAGAAATCAATCTATATATTAAAAAACCTATAATAAAAATTTCAATAATATCTTTAATTTGAATTTTAGGTACTTCAATTGCAGCAAACTTAATTTGATCTAATATTTGTCTTATTTGGTCCATGCTACACACCTCTTTGCCTTATCCTTCCCTTTATTATACCATGACAAATAGAATTTGTGTTTTATTTTTTCTAGGAAAAATAAAAAGAATGCTAGCATTACACTGAACATCCTTTTTATTACTCAGAAATATATTTTTCCCTTTATTTATCATATTTTTCTTGTATAATCCTACGCACTTCTCGCTTAGGACGTTCAATGATCACTTTAGGCACTACTTTAACATAATAATAATTTTCATCATCCTCAAATTGTACTTTTTCCGCCCTTGAGTAATCAACTATACGAGTAAAAAATTGTGCCAAAGCAACCAATAGTATAGAAAAAATAGTGGATACAAATAATCCTATAATACTCATTCGAATATTCATAGCTAACATAGCCACCATAAACCCTATAATATTCATAATTCCACCAAAAATAATAGCAATATACCAAGCATAATCCATTTCTAGCCGTGAAATAATATAAACTGTAATAACAATCAAAGAAAATATTATAATAGTAACTATAAAAAGCTTATTGTAGGTAATACCTTCTAGACCTGCAAGATAAATACGGTGCACCGTATCTGGCATATTAAAATAATCTCCACCTGATTGAATTTCAATTAAATTAGGAATTTCAAAGCTAAAATACCAAATGAAAACACCGATCGAAATAGGAATAATGGAATGAATTCCAATAAATACACCTGCAAAAATAGGAACCACATAAGGAACTTTAAAATAAAAACATAAGGGAACTGCTAATATCAATAAGCTAAGTTTAGGAAAAAGCCGTATGTACATAAGATAAACTACAAGTAATAGCGAAACTATCAGTAAAGCTGCTTCTAATGATGCAAAAAACAATTGAGTCCCTATTAATAACAAAAGCAATAGAAACCACCATTGAGCTGGTATAATAACTGCTACAATAGATAATATACTAATGATCAAAATGTTATTCATCGGTTTAAAATAATTAAAAAAATAGTTAATACGACAAAAAATAAAAAAAGCGAGAAAAAATTTGAGTAAGGGCAATAAGATTCGTTCATTCTTTTTATAAAATACGATGATCGATTCTCGTAACTGATATATCTGTTCCATGATTTTCCTTTAGCTCCTCCTCTATCTTGGTTGCATTCTGATACTTCTCCAATGTACTTAATAAATGAAAATATTGCTTCATTCTTTTTTGAGATTGGCGATATTTTCGTGTATAAATATAAGTAGAAATCAAAGTATAAATCAACCAATTAATAAGTATAAACATTACTGCTTTAATTCCTAATGCCTTATAATTAATTTCTACAATGGAAATTTTTTTTATAAATACCATATTAAAAAAATACCATCCTAGCAATATAAGACATCCAATCGTTACAGTAATACGAGTCCACCAGTTGTTCATATATACGTAATCAGACTGATAATAATTATGAATTTTTTGATCTTCTTTCCCTTCATGTTGATCATAAATAGCTAGTCGAGTCATCAATCGGATCTTTTTTTCATCGATCAAAATTTCACATCCTTTTATTATCTATTTATTATATTCATAAAAACCTTTTACATTCCTCTTATTCTTGTAATAATCCATCTTTAAAATAATTATTACTTGCATTCCAAAGAATCCATTCTTCTAATCCTGCATCATAAACACCTTGAATTTGTTCTCGAATCTGTTTTCCTCCATAAACTTGATAATTGGGAAAACGTAAATAGGAAGCTGTAAAAGCCTGTAACCAAGGTCTAACAATGGCTCGTGATTTTCCTTCTGGAATTTCATTTAACTTTTTATTCGAAGCTAACATCGATTGGTAAAGGACTTCATAAGGATACCAATCTGGATGACGATCTCGAATTCCAAAAGAACCTATACTATAATGAGAAGGATAAACCATTGGGCAAATATAGTCAAGATGCTTAGACATACCTGCATAATCTTGTCCCACAATATCTGCATCAATTTTACTGGTAATAATAGTTCCAAATACATCAGCCGATACAAAAACTCCCAAAGGCTTAAGTTCTTCTACCGCATATTGAATAAATTCATCAATAATTTCTACTTTATCTTTTTCTTTTGCTATAAGACCATAATCTACGTGACGAATACCCTTGGCTGTAGCAAAACGAATATAATCAAATTGTATTTCTTTAAAGCCAACCCTAGCTGCATCTTTAGCAATTTCAATAACATAATCCCATACTTCTTTATAATAAGGATTCACCCATGCAGAGCCTCTCCCTCCTTTTTCACGAAATACCGTTCCATCTGGATTTTTTAATGCTAAATCTGGACGTTTTTCTGGAAGATAAGGATCTTTAAATACAACAATCCTAGCAATAGGGAAAATATTATTTTCTCGAAGTTTATCCATTAATTCATGAATATCTTGGATATGTTCCTGAGCTGCTCCAATACTCTTTGCCACCGGTGCTTCCGTTTGATAAGTCACATATCCATTATCATCTTTCACATCAATAACCATCGCATTCAATTCTGTTTCATTTACTAACTGAATTAAATCATCCATATATCTACGGTCCCCTGCTTTCCAGCCACTAACATAAATCCCCTTTACTTTCACAGGCTCTCTATATGTATCCAAACGAATAGCAGGTTGTTCCATATAATCTGTTAACGTCAGTTGATAATCATATGTTTCTTCTACTGATTCTGGTATTTCTTCTTCCTGTATCTCTCGTGAAAAGCCAGAAATTAAAATTTTATATATAACTACTCCTACAATACCAATACTAAGACAAACAATGATCCAGGGGGCTATTTTTTTGTTTTTATTCATATACGATACCCACCTTTTTATTTTTATTTATATCATATAAACTGTATATTTTAAGATTATATCATATTTTATTATTTATTTCGACATATATTATAGAAACTAATTTTATAATTCAAAAAAAGCAATACTTTATCTACATATAGTCGTTGAATAAAACTTCAATACTATAAAGCCTTTTTGTAATAAATATAAATCTCCAAGTTCAAATTTGAACTTTCATAAGTACCTATATAGCTCTCCTGCTCCGATTGTCATAGGGTTGTTTGCTAGTATTACTATTCCATCTTATAAATTTTTCTTATTTATAGTATACCCAAAATAAAAAAGATCTCACAAATATTTGTGAGATCCTTTTTATTTTATTCTCTTGGTTTCATCGTAGGAAATAATAATACATCACGAATAGAATAGGAATCCGTTAATAACATAACTAATCGATCAATTCCCATGCCAAATCCTCCTGTAGGTGGCATACCATATTCTAAGGCATTTAAGAAATCTTCATCAATCATATTTGCTTCTTCATCGCCAGCGGCACGCAATTCTTCTTGATGTTCAAAACGTTTTCTTTGATCAATAGGATCATTTAACTCTGAAAAAGAGTTCGCAAATTCTCGTTTAGTAATAAAAAGTTCAAAACGTTCTGTATAATCCGGATTATCTGTTTTACGTTTTGCTAAAGGTGAAATTTCCACAGGATGATCCATAATAAATGTAGGTTGTACTAAATGTTCTTCTACATATGTTTCAAAAAACAAATTAAGAATATCTCCTTTTTTATGATGTGGTTCATATTCTATTTCATGTTGATCTGCTAGCTTTCTTGCCTCTTCTAATGTGTTAATTTCATTAAAATCAATATGAGCATATTTTTTAACTGCATCCACCATTGTCAATCTTTCAAATGGTTTCCCTAAGTCAATTTCTACATCATCATAAGTCACAACGGTAGTACCTAATACTTCTTGAGCTGTATAACGAATTAAATCTTCTGCTAATTCCATCATACCTTCATAATCCGTATATGCTTGATATAATTCTAACAAAGTAAATTCTGGATTATGTCTTACGGACATTCCTTCATTTCGAAACACTCGACCAATTTCATATACTCGTTCAAATCCACCAACAATCAAACGTTTTAAATGAAGTTCTAAAGCAATTCGCATATACATATCCAAATCCAATGTATTATGATGAGTAATAAA
>JAAYSE010000186.1 GCA_012524135.1 Candidatus Epulonipiscium sp.
TGATGAAGACTTGTTTGATGATAAGGATTTATTTGACGATGATTTAGAGTAAGAAAGGGGCGACTTCCAATATGAATGATATGGATCAATCCGTATATTTTGATGCCATTAAGATCGGATTAGCTTCACCGGAAAAAATTCGCGAATGGTCAAGAGGTGAAGTAAAAAAGCCCGAAACCATTAACTATAGAACATTAAAACCAGAACGTGATGGGCTTTTTTGTGAAAGAATTTTTGGACCTAGTAAAGATTGGGAATGTCATTGTGGAAAATACAAACGAATTCGTTATAAAGGGATAGTTTGTGATCGTTGTGGTGTTGAAGTTACTAAAAGTAAAGTGCGACGAGAACGCATGGGGCATATTGAACTTGCTGCCCCTGTATCTCATATCTGGTATTTTAAAGGAATTCCAAGTCGAATGGGATTAATTTTAGATATGTCACCTAGAGCCTTAGAAAAAGTTTTATATTTTGCATCTTATATTGTGCTAGATCCTGGTAATACAGGGCTGCAATACCAACAATTACTAACAGAACGAGAATATCAAGATGCCTATGATAAGTATGGTAATGAATTTCGAGTTGGCATGGGTGCTGAGGCCATAAAAGAAATACTTACAAATATTGATTTAGATAAGGAATCTGAAGAATTAAAAAAAGCTTTAAAAGAAACAACAGGACAAAAACGTGTACGAGTGATTAAACGTTTGGAAATTGTTGAAGCATTTCTTCTTTCTGGAAATCGACCAGAATGGATGATTTTGGATGTGATTCCGGTTATACCACCTGATTTACGTCCTATGGTTCAATTAGATGGAGGACGTTTTGCAACTTCTGATTTAAATGATTTATATCGACGTGTTATTAATCGAAATAATCGTTTGAAACGTCTTTTGGATTTAGGAGCTCCTGATATTATTGTTAGAAATGAAAAAAGAATGTTACAAGAATCGGTGGATGCTTTAATTGATAATGGAAGACGAGGACGTCCGGTAACAGGACCTGGTAATCGTCCACTTAAATCATTGTCGGATATGTTAAAAGGAAAGCAAGGAAGATTTCGTCAAAATCTTCTTGGAAAAAGGGTAGACTATTCGGGGCGTTCTGTTATTGTTGTAGGACCTGAATTAAAGATTTATCAATGTGGTTTACCTAAAGAAATGGCTATTGAGTTGTTTAAACCTTTTGTAATGAAAAAATTAGTAGAGGATGGTCAAGCTCATAATATTAAGTCAGCGAAACGAATGGTAGAACGATTACAACCAGAAGTATGGGATGTTTTAGAAGAAGTGATTCGTGAACATCCGGTGATGCTAAACCGTGCTCCTACGCTTCACCGCTTAGGTATTCAAGCTTTTGAACCTGTCTTAGTAGAAGGAAGAGCAATTAAATTGCATCCTTTAGTTTGTACAGCATATAATGCAGACTTTGATGGTGACCAAATGGCTGTTCACGTACCTTTATCTGTGGAAGCTCAAGCAGAATGTAGGTTCTTATTACTTTCTCCTAACAACTTGTTAAAATTATCTGATGGAAAGCCCGTAGCTGTACCTTCTCAAGATATGGTACTTGGAGTTTACTACCTTACGATTCAAAAAGAAGGAGAAAAAGGAGAAGGTCGTATTTTCAAAGATGAGAATGAGGCTATTTTAGCTTATCATAATCATGAAATTACTCTTCATGCTAAGATTAAAGTAAGAAGAACAATGGAGATGGATGGAGAGATACGTTCTCAAATTTTAGATACAACGGTAGGTCGTATTATTTTTAATGAAGCGATTCCACAAGATATTGGTATTATTGATCGAAGTAAAGAGGAAAATAAACTTCTTTATGAAGTTGATTATCTGGTAGGAAAAAAACAACTAGGACGTATTTTAAATGCCTGTATTAACAAACATGGAGCAACTACAACAGCAGAAGTATTGGATAATATCAAAAATTTAGGATATCGTTATTCTACACAAAGTGCTACGACAATTTCTGTTTCTGATATAGATATTCCGGAAGAAAAAGGAGAATATTTAAAAGAAGCTGAAGAAACAGTAGAGCAAGTAATTAAACATTATCGAAGAGGGCTTATGACTGATGATGAAAGATATATAAAAGTTATTGAAGCTTGGAATAAAGCAAATGATAAAATTACTAAAGCTCTTTTAGAAAACTTAGATAGATATAATAACCTTTTTATGATGGCAGACTCTGGTGCTCGTGGATCTCAAAGCCAAATTAAACAATTAGCAGGTATGCGGGGACTTATTGCTAGTCCATCTGGGAAAATTATTGAATTACCTATTAAATCTAATTTCCGTGAAGGGTTAGATGTACTAGAATATTTCATATCTGCTCACGGAGCTCGTAAAGGATTAGCGGATACAGCTCTTCGAACAGCTGACTCTGGGTATTTAACAAGACGCCTTGTCGATGTTTCTCAAGATGTTATTGTTCGAGAAGAAGATTGTTCTATTCATGAAGGGTATGATGGACATGAAATACCAGGTATGTGGGTTCGTACTTTCAAACAAGGAAATGAAATTATTGAACCTTTAGAAGATCGTATTGTTGGACGATGGTCTATTGAAGAAATTAAAGACCCCAAAACAGGGAAAGTGATTGTTGAAGCAGATACTATGATTTCACCCGATCAAGCGAAAGCGATTACAGAAGCGGGTATTGAAAAAGTATTAATTCGAACCGTATTAACTTGTCGTTCTAAAATTGGGGTTTGTTCTAAATGTTATGGAGCTAATTTAGCTTCAGGACGTATTGTGCGAGTAGGAGAAGCAGTTGGAATTATTGCTGCTCAATCCATTGGAGAACCTGGAACACAATTAACTATGCGTACATTCCATACAGGAGGAATTGCAGGGGATGACATTACTCAAGGGTTACCAAGGGTAGAAGAATTATTTGAAGCGAGAAAACCAAAAGGATTAGCAATTGTAGCTGAATTTGGTGGACGAGTATCTATTAGTAATACGAAGAAAAAACGAGAAGTTATTGTTACGAACGATGAAACGGGAGAGTCTAAGGCATATTTAATCCCCTATGGATCTAGAATAACGGTTCAAGAAGATCAAGTGATTGAAGCAGGAGATGAGTTAACAGAAGGAAGCGTTAACCCCCATGATATTTTAAAAATTAAAGGCATTCGAGGCGTTCAAGATTATATGATTCAAGAAGTACAAAAAGTATATCGACTTCAAGGGGTAGATATTAATGATAAACATATTGAAATCATCGTTCGCCAAATGTTGAAAAAAGTTAAAATTGAAGAAAGTGGTGACACTAGACTATTGCCAGGTAGTTTAGTAGATCGTACTGAATATGAAGAACAAAATAGCGAAATGCGGGAAGAAGGCTTAGAGGAAGCAAGTGGAAAAGAAGTTCTTTTAGGAATTACAAAAGCATCACTAGCTACGGATTCTTTCTTATCTGCAGCTTCTTTCCAAGAAACGACTCGAGTTCTTACAGAAGCAGCTATTAAGGGGAAAAAAGATCCATTAATAGGATTAAAAGAAAATGTAATTATCGGAAAACTCATTCCAGCTGGAACAGGTATGCATCGATATCGTAATGTCAATGTTGAAGATCCAAATAATGAAAATATAGAGTTAATGGAACAAGATTCAACGATAATAGACTCAGAAAGTATAAAAGAATCAAAAAAGACAGAATAAAATCTTGACAAATGAGAGTTAAAATGATAGAATTCATCAGTGTGTATTTTATACGTCATAAAAATGAACCTAAAGGGGGATTTGTTATGCAACGTTTACACACTGCACCTAAAGTAGTAGGGGCTAAGCAGACTTTAGATGCCATTCAAAATAGAATGGCAGACGTGGTTTATATAGCAAAGGATGCACAAATTCACGTAACGCAAAAGATCATTGAGTCTGCAAAACAACAACAAATCCCAATAGTTATGGTAGATACCATGAAAGAATTGGGTAAGTTTTGTAAGGTATATGTAGGAACTGCAACCGCAGCGATTTTAAAAAAGAAAAGGAGGTGTAAGGATGCCAACCTTTAATCAATTAGTAAGAAAAGGTAGAAAAACGATTGAAAAAACGTCTCATTCACCAGCATTACAAAAGGGTTTTAACTCTTTGAAAAAGAGAAGTACAGATGTACCTTCTCCACAAAAGAGAGGAGTTTGTACAGGGGTAAGAACAGCAACGCCTAAAAAACCTAACTCTGCTCTTCGTAAAATTGCTAGGGTTCGTTTAACAAATGGGATTGAAGTAACGGCTTATATTCCTGGAGAAGGCCATAACTTACAAGAACATAGTATGGTGCTTATTCGTGGAGGTAGAGTAAAAGACCTTCCTGGTACTCGTTATCACATTGTAAGAGGTGCGTTAGATACAGCAGGTGTAGCCGATCGTAAACAAGCTCGATCCAAATATGGAGCGAAAAAGCCTAAATAGTATAAACTAACAATGCAAATTATATATTGTGCCAGGTACCACCTCGTTATATAAAAGTATCGCCTGTAGGTTGCAGGCTTTTAAATAGATACGTGTATATTGCGGTATAGATTGTAATTATTAGGGGTATAATACCCCTAATAATTTGCAATGAACAGTAGTACTTGTGCACGAACGTACAATTATTGTACGAGTACCGTTGAATTAATGATATTATTAAGGAGGGAAGTAACGTGCCACGAAAAGGACATGTTCAAAGAAGAGATGTATTGCCTGATCCCATCTATAAGAACAAAGCAGTAACAAAATTAATTAATAATGTTATGTTAGATGGTAAAAAAGGTCTTGCTCAAAAAATTGTATATGCTGCATTTGAAGATGTAGCAGAAAAAACAGGCAAAGATGCATTAGAAGTTTTTGAAGAAGCCATGAACAATGTTATGCCTATATTAGAAGTTAAAGCAAGACGTGTAGGTGGAGCAACATACCAAGTGCCAGTAGAAGTTCGACCTGAACGAAGACAGGCTTTAGGTTTACGTTGGTTAGTAACATACTCTAGAAGACGAGGAGAAAAAACTATGATTGATCGTCTTGCTGGAGAAATCATGGATGCAGCTAATAATGCAGGTGGAGCTGTAAAAAGAAAAGAAGAAATGCATAAAATGGCAGAAGCAAATAAAGCCTTTGCCCATTATAGATGGTAATAAAGAGGAGGAATTATTTTGGCCAGAGCATTCCCATTGGAAAAGACAAGAAATATTGGGATTATGGCTCATATCGACGCAGGAAAGACGACCTTATCTGAAAGAATCTTGTTTTATACAGGAAGAACCCATAAATTAGGTGAAACTCATGATGGTTCTGCACAAATGGACTGGATGGAACAAGAACAAGAAAGAGGAATCACAATTACCTCTGCAGCAACAACTTGTCAATGGCAAAATCATAGAATTAATATTATTGATACGCCAGGGCACGTGGACTTTACTGTTGAAGTGGAAAGATCCCTTCGAGTACTTGATAGTGCTGTCGGAGTATTCTGTGCAAAAGGTGGCGTAGAACCCCAATCAGAAACTGTATGGCGTCAAGCTGATAAATATCATGTTCCCAGAATAGCATTTGTTAATAAAATGGATATAATGGGTGCAGATTTCTTTAATGTTGTCGATATGATCCGTGAACGATTAGGAAAAAATCCTGTACCAATTCAATTACCTATTGGTAAAGAAGATAGTTTCGTAGGATTAGTCGACTTAATGAAAATGAAAGCCTATATCTATAAAGATGATTTAGGACAACAAATGGAAGAAACGGATATTCCTGAAGATATGGCAGATCAAGCAGAAGAATATAGAGTAGCAATGGTAGAAGCGATTGCAGAAACCGATGAAGAATTAATGATGAAATATTTAGAAGGGGAAGAACTTACAGAAGAAGAGCTTAAAGGAGCCCTTCGACAAGCTACGCTTAATGTAGAGATTATCCCTGTTCTTTGCGGAAGTGCATATAGAAATAAAGGTGTACAAAAATTATTGGATGCTGTTATTGATTATATGCCTGCTCCTACTGATGTTCCAGATATTAAAGGAACATTACCTGATTCCGAAGAAGAAGTTACAAGACCTTCTTCTGATGAAGCACCTTTTGCTGCTTTAGCTTTTAAAATTATGACAGACCCATTTGTTGGTAAATTAGCTTTCTTTAGAGTATATTCTGGTAATGTAAATGCTGGTTCTTATGTACTCAATGCAACTAAAAATAAAAAAGAAAGAATTGGACGTATTCTTCAAATGCATGCGAATACAAGAGAAGAAATCGATAAAGTATATGCAGGAGATATTGCTGCAGCCGTTGGATTAAAAGTTACAACAACAGGAGATACTTTGTGTGATGAAAATCATCCTGTTATCTTAGAATCCATGGTATTTCCAGAACCAGTTATTTCTGTTGCTATTGAGCCTAAAACAAAAGCAGGGCAAGAAAAAATGGGTATTGCCTTAGCAAAATTAGCAGAAGAAGATCCCACTTTTAAGACTTTTACAAACCCAGAAACGGGTCAAGTAATTATTGAAGGAATGGGTGAACTTCACTTAGAGGTTATCGTTGATCGTTTACTTCGTGAATTTAAAGTAGAAGCAAATGTAGGTAAACCTCAAGTTGCATATAAAGAAACTTTCCGTAAAGCAGTGGATGTAGAAGGTAAATTTATTCGACAATCCGGTGGACGTGGACAATACGGACACTGTAAGGTTAAATTTGAACCTATGGATCCTAATGCAGAAGAAAGTACTTATGAATTTGTAAATTCCATTGTTGGAGGAGCAATTCCTAAAGAATATATTCCTGCTGTTGATAACGGTATTCAAGAAGCTATGGAAAGTGGTATAATAGGTGGATATCCTGTACTAGGAGTTAAAGCAACGTTATATGATGGTTCTTATCATGATGTGGACTCCTCAGAAATGGCTTTTAAAATTGCTGGTTCTATGGCATTTAAAGAAGCTATGAGCAAAGGGGACGCAGTACTTCTAGAACCTATTATGAAAGTAGATGTAACTGTTCCAGAGGAATATATGGGTGATGTTATTGGAGATATAAACTCTAGACGTGGACGAATTGAAGGTATGGAACCTCGTCATAACGTTCAAGTCATTCATGGATTTGTACCTCTTGCTGAAATGTTTGGATATGCTACGGATCTTCGTTCAAATACCCAAGGACGAGGAACTTACTCTATGCAATTTGATCATTATGAAGAAACACCTAAAAGTATTCAAGAAAAAGTATTAGCAGGAAAAGCAACTGAATAAAATCGCAAATCACTTGCCAACTTACAAAAGATTAACTATAATGTAAGATGAATAAATACTATATTAGGAAGGCTTTTCCGATTTAAAATCAAAGGAGGAAGATTTCAATGGCAAAAGCTAAATTTGAAAGAAGTAAGCCACACGTAAATATTGGAACTATCGGACACGTTGACCATGGTAAAACAACATTAACAGCTGCAATTACAAACACATTAAGCGTACGATATGGTGCAGGAGATGCAATGTCTTATGACAATATCGATAAAGCTCCTGAAGAAAGAGAACGTGGAATCACTATTTCTACTTCTCACGTAGAATATGAAACACCTAAACGTCACTATGCTCACGTAGACTGCCCAGGACACGCTGACTATGTTAAAAATATGATCACTGGTGCTGCTCAAATGGATGGAGCTATCCTTGTAGTTTCTGCAGCAGATGGTCCTATGCCTCAAACAAGAGAACATATTCTTTTATCTCGTCAAGTAGGTGTACCTTACATTGTTGTTTTCATGAACAAATGTGATATGGTAGATGACGAAGAATTATTAGACTTAGTTGAAATGGAAATTCGTGAATTATTATCTGAATACGAATTCCCTGGTGATGATACACCTATCGTTCGAGGATCTGCATTAAAAGCATTAGAAGATCCTAGTAGTGAATGGGGAGATAGCATCATTGAATTATTTGAAATCATTGATGAATATATTCCTGATCCAGAACGAGATGTTGATAAACCTTTCCTAATGCCTGTAGAAGACGTATTCTCTATTACAGGACGTGGAACAGTTGCAACTGGTAGAGTAGAACGTGGAGTACTTCATATGTCTGATGAAGTAGAAATCGTAGGACTTGCTGATGCACCACGTAAAGTAGTTGTAACAGGAATTGAAATGTTCCGTAAACTATTAGATGAAGCTCAAGCAGGAGATAATATCGGAGCATTACTTCGTGGAGTACAAAGAGAAGAAATTGAAAGAGGTCAAGTACTTGCAAAACCTGGTACAATTACACCTCATAAAAAATTCAAAGCACAAGTATACGTTCTAAAGAAAGAAGAAGGTGGACGTCATACTCCTTTCTTCTCTGATTATAGACCTCAACTATATTTCAGAACAACAGACGTTACAGGTGTTATTAAATTACCTGAAGGTGTAGAAATGTGTATGCCTGGTGATAACTTAGAAATGACAATTGAATTAATCGCACCTGTTGCTATGGAAAAAGGACTTCGTTTTGCTATCCGTGAAGGTGGAAGAACAGTAGGTGCTGGTTCTGTAGCTGAGATTATTGAATAATAGAATAAATTCTTTAGCATTCAATGCTAATAAAAAAAGACCTGTTAATAACAGGTCTTTTTTTTATCCCTTTAAACCGGAAGTACTAATTCCTTCTACTAAGTATTTTTGTAAAGAGATAAAGATGATAATAGCGGGTAAAATGGATAATGTAGCCATCGCAAACATAGCTCCATAGTCAGAAGAAGAACTAGGATCACTAAATAACTTTAATGCTAAACTAACAGGATATTTTGCTGACTCATTAATATACAGCAATGCGGATAGAAAATCATCCCATCTCCACATAAAAGAGAAAATACTAGATGTAACTAAGGATGGAACAATTAAAGGAAGAATGATTCTAATAAATATACTATAATAGGAACAACCATCAATTTTAGCTGCTTCATCCAATTCTTTTGGAATACCATCTATAAAATTCATAATTAAATAAACAAAAAATCCTTGTGTTGCAAAAAAATAAGGTACGATTAAAGGAAGATAGGTACCAACCCAATTTAATTTTTGATACCATAAATATTGCGGAATCATAAGTACTTGTGCGGGTAACATCATAGAGAGTAACATAGCGGTAAATAAAAATTTTTTTCCAAAGAAATTACATCTTGAGAGTCCAAAAGCAACAATAGCTGATGATAAAACAGTACCGATTGTAGCTAAAATAGAAATAAAAAATGAATTTTTAAAGAATGTCCCAAATCCAACTTTTCCAAAACCTTTCCATCCTGTTATATAATTATCAAGAATAAATTTTTTAGGAATTAATTGTCCTGCTGTTGTAAAAATAGTATTTGATTCTTTAAAAGAACTCATAATCATCCAAAGTAGTGGATAAATCATTACGATTGCAAATCCACATATAAAAATATGATAAATGATATTGGTAATTTTCTTTTTTGTTGTCATTGTTTATCAAATCCCTTCATCGTATACCCAAAATTTTTTAGTCGCAAATAGTATTAATGTAATGAATCCAATAATCAGCAACATAATCCAAGCCAGAGCTGCACCATAACCAGTATTATAGAATTCAAATGATTGTTGATACATATAAACGGTATAAAATAATGTAGAGTTCATGGGTTTACCTTGTGTAATAATAAAACATTGTGTAAATGCTAAGAAACCATTAATCATTTGCATTACTAAATTAAAAAAAATGGTAGGAGTCAATAATGGTAAAGTAATTTTCCAGAATTGTGACCATTTATTAGCTCCATCAACCCTTGCAGCTTCATACATGGTAGAAGGAATTTGTTTTAATGCGGATAAAAAAATTAACATAGAAGAACCAAATTGCCATATAGCCAATAAAATTAAAGTCCAAATAGCAGTTTTTGGATTACCTAACCATGAAAAATTTCTATTTAGTCCTATATAATCTAATAATGTATTAATGACCCCATCAATGGCAAACATTCTTTTCCATAGGATAGAAACGGCTACAGATCCACCGATAATAGAGGGCAAGTAATAGGTTGCACGATAAAAAGCAGTCATTTTCGTAGTTTTAACTAAAAGCATGGCAACGATTAATGCAAAAATCAATCGTAATGGTACAGAAACTAATGCAAAATAAAAAGTAACACCAATGGTCTTAAAAAACGTAGGGTCGTCAGTAAACATTTTAATATAGTTTTTGAATCCAATCCAAACAGGTGGAGATAAAATATTATAATTACAAAAAGAATAGTATAATGAAATAAACATAGGAACGATCATGAAAAGTAGAAAACCAATGGTAAAAGGTAGGGTGCAGATAGTACCCACAACATTTTGTTTATTTAGCCATTGTTTAAAAGATAATGATTTTTTTTTCATAAATGTTCTCCTTTCTAGTAAAATTTCAGGCGAAGAATTTCTTCGCCTGAATGGAAACTATAAATTAATTACCAGCCATCATTTGATTGCCTTTTTCAAATAATTCTTGGGCTGCTTCAGCAGCGGTAATTTGACCATAACA
>JAAYSE010000187.1 GCA_012524135.1 Candidatus Epulonipiscium sp.
TATAGAAATGAATATAGAAATGAATATAGAAATATGTTATTTGATCAGGTCTATATCATCATTATTTTTGTCAATTTTTAATGTAGATGATGATATAGACTTGATTTGTTTTTTTGTAATCAATTTATCCTTTAATAGAACCAATCATAACACCTTTAACAAAATGTTTTTGAACAAATGGATAAAGAAGTAAAACAGGTAGTGTTGAAACAATAATAATGCCATATCGGATTGTTCTTGATATTCGTTCCATTTCTAGTACGTATTCCATGTCAACGGATTCTGTTTGTATATTTTGTCTACTAATAAGAATATCTCTTAAGATGACTTGTAGAGGATATAAATGATCTGATTTTACATACATTAAGCCATTGAAAAAGGAGTTCCAATGTCCTACAGCATAGTAGAGTAGCATAATAGCAATAATAGATTTAGAAAGTGGTAAGACAATAGAGGTAAAAAATCGTAAGATACTACATCCATCAATTTCTGCTGCTTCTTGTAATTCAATAGGAATCGTAGAAATAAAATAGGTTCTGGTAATAATAAGATTAAAAACAGAAAAAGAACCTAAAAATATGAGGACAAAGGGAGTATCAATAAGTCCTAATCCTTTAATAACAAGATATTTGGGGATTAGCCCACCACCAAAATACATAGTAAATACCATATATTTCATAATGAAGTTTTTCCCTTTCATGTCTTTACGAGATAAAGCATATCCTGCTGGAATAGTAAGAAATAAAGCAAATAATGTACCAAAAAAAGTATATTGAATTGTATTCATATATCCTCTCCATATTCTATTATCTTTCAGGATATATTTATAGGCTTCAAAATTAATTTCTTTGGGTAAGAACAAGACTTTCCCGGCTGAAACTAAATCGGGGTTACTAATGGATGCAATTACAATAAAATATAGTGGGTATAATACGAGAAATAATAAAATAATAAAGATTGTAGTAACAAAAATATCAAAAATTTTATCTTCTCGAGATTCATTGGCAAATTTGACTTGCATTTTATATCCCTCCTTACCATAGACTCATTCCATTTATTTTTTTAGCAATTTTATTAACGAGCATAAGTAGAATAAAGTTAACAATATTATTAAATAAACCAATAGCTGCAGAATAGCTGAATTGTGCTGATTGAATCCCTATTTTATATACATAGGTGGAAATAATCTCTGAATATTGTAAATTGACAGGTGTTTGTAATAAGAATGCTTTTTCAAAACCTACATTCATAATTTGTCCTGTATTTAAAATGAGTAGAATGACGGTTGTAGGGATTAAAGAAGGATAACATACGTTGAAGTTTTGTAGCACCATCTACAACAGCAGCTTCATGTAAATCAGGACTGACTCCAGCTAATGTTGCAATGTAAATAATAGAACTCCATCCCATTCCTTTGAATACCCCAGACCACACATAGATATGTCTAAAATATTCAGCTTTACTCATAAATAAAGTAGGTTCAAAGCCCAGTAACATTAAAAATTGATTTACAATTCCATCAACAGATAAAAAAATAAAAATCATACCATAAAAAACAACAGTGGAGATAAAATGAGGTGCATAGGTTGCTGTCTGTACAAATTTTTTTAATTTTGGAGATCTACAATAATTTAACATTAAAGCTAAAATAATAGGAATTGGAAAGCCTGCAATTAAAGAATAAAGACTTAATACAAGAGTATTGGAAAGTAATGTTTTAAAATGATAGGATTGAAAAAAGGTAATAAAATGTTTGAATCCTACCCATTCGCTTTTCCATATTCCTTGAACAGGTTTGAAATTTTTAAAAGCAATTTGTATTCCATAAAGAGGGGCATAGTTTAATAGGAGTAAATAAAGCATAGGTGGAAGTACAAATAGATAAAGTATCCATGTTTTTTTAAAATACATTTTCATTTTATATTTTTTATGTGTTTTAAATTTAGACGTAGTAGATACGGCGGTAGCACTTTTTATAGGCATAGGATTGCTCCTTTCATAGTAATTTTATAGTTTAGGAAATGCCAACCCAAGGAAAAAATCTTGTGTTGGCATTTTAGCAATGTTATTCTGCCAATCGATCTACATATTGTTGACAAATTTCAAGATACTCATCTACTTTTAAATCTTTTAATGCTTTTAAATGTTTTTCCCACTTTTGATCATCAATTCCATTGATCACAGAATCAGCAATAAATTTTGTAATATACGTATTAATATCGGTGTGTAACATAGATTTGCGTTCAGTATTTTCAGGTGTATCGGAACCAGCTGGTAACCCGTATACGCCATATTTTAATGAATCTTGAATAGCGGCTTTTTTCACATCTTTAGGTGAATTTGGATTAGGAACAACCATATTTTCAATGTCTAATGACCATAAAGAAGGGGATTGCCCTCCAAAAGAAAAGTTATTTTTCCATTCACCGGGATTTATATCGTTTGGACGATTTTCAGGTGTAAACATATAGCCACTATCTACTTTTTTCCAGAATTCATTTTCAACACCTCGGCTCCATTTAAGAGTCATTTCAGGACTTGAGTTAATATAATCATACCAACGAAGTAATACTTCTGGTTTTTTACATGCGGTAGTAATAGCAAAGCCTGAGGTACGGATAATATTATTTATACGTACCATTTGTTTTCCTTTAGGTCCTTTTAAAGGAATAACATGAGTAAAATTATCTTTTAATTCTTGACCTACTGTATTTTCTGCTCTCCAGTTTACTGTAGCACCTATAATATCTCGTCCTCTGGCTTTTGAGTTATATTGTTCAGCACTATGGGAAAAAGCTTCTTGATCAATTAAACCTTCTTTAAATAATTTATGAAACCATTGTAGTGCTTCATAATATCCTTCTTCTTGTGCAGCAAAAATAACTTTGTTACCATCCATATAAACATGACTACTGCTTTCTACTACTCCAAAGGGACCAAAAAGATCACTCATACCTGTTGCCCATGTACTAATTCCTTGGAAAGTGAGAGGAATTTCATCAGCTTCATGATTACCATTTGGATCTTGTTCTTTAAATGCTTTTAATACATAATAAAATTCATCAGTGGTAGTAGGTATTTTTAAATCTAAATTGTCTAATCATGTTTGATTGATCCATAAAGTTTTATCCATTTGGTTATTAAAACTTTCATCTCCATCAGGCAATTGATGTATTTTTCCATCCGGAGCTTTTAGTCCTTGTGCATATCTAGGATCTTCTAAGATCTTTTGTACGTTAGGGGCATATTGATCAATTAAATCATCTAATTCTACGAATTGTTCATAATATAATGAAGTATCTAATCCGGAAGCAAATGCATCTGGAAGATCCCCGGAAGCAAAAATAATATTTGTTTTTTCACGCCAACTAGACATAGGTATTTCAATCCAATTGATTTTTATATTGGTAGCTTCTTCAACTTCTTTTACAATTGGTTTTTCGGCTGCGGGATGTGTAGTACTCATTTGTTGTACAATGAATGTAAATTCTTCAGGTTCGTTTAAGATAGGTAATCCTTCAGTATTAAAATTATCTTTACTTGCTTTAGGTAGATTATTTGCTTTAGAGGATGTATTTTCGGTATTAGATCCACATCCACTAAGTAGTCCTACGATCATACATGTAATAAGAATACTAGATAAAAATTTTTTAACTGTCATAAAGATTTCCCCCTTTTTAATTGGTACCCTCATTCTAACAAAGACCAATGTTATTCTCTATGTCTAATATTTTTGTTATTATAGGTTTTTTACTTTATTATTTTTATTTTATATTTTTGAAATGGTTTGTTAGGTTATCACTTTTTTCAAGTTATCATTTTTTGATATATTGATAGTTAAGCTATTTTAGAGTATATAATACAAAAATACCCTTGATGAATGTTGGTTTCATAAAGGGTATTTTGAGTATTAATTTTTTATATTTTATATTTTATATTTTATTCGATATTCATTTGGTGTCATATATTCATATTTTTTAAAACTACGAATGAGTGCTACGTTGTTTAATAGTCCCACTTTTTGTGCAACTTCATTTAAATTATAGTCAGTATGAATAAGTAAATTTTTGGCTTTCTTAATTCTATACTTTGTAATATATTGAAGTAAGTTTTCATTCATATTTTTTTTGAAAAATCGGGAAAGATAGGATATATTTACATCAAAGACGTCAGCAATTTGACTTACTGTAAGATTATTATCGGTGTAATTTTTTTCAATATAGGTGATAATTTCTTTGATTTTTGTATCAATCGTTTGCTCATTTTGTTTATGAATATCATTGCATAATAAAATGATAAATTCTTTAAACTCTTTTTTTATTTGTTGAATTGTTTTTCTATGATGAGTATATTTTTCTAGGCTTGAAAAATCTATATTTAATTCATAAGCAATTTGTTCAAGTGTAGTTTGTAAGTCTAATAAAATGCGTTTTGTATCTTCTAAAGAAATATCACGATTTTTAAAAGCTTTATTAAAAAGTTTTTCAATAAAATGTAAAGCTCCTTCTATATCACCAGATTTAATAAATTTTATTAAAGCAATTTGATCTTCTAAATAATAAAGATAAGGTTTTTCTTCTTTTTTTGTACTATTATAAGTAATGAGTTTTTCATTACTAAAAAGAGTTCTATATTCTAAAGCGTTTTGAACTTCTGTATAGGCGATAGAAAAAGAATTAATATCAGTATAAAGATTTGAAATGGTTAGTATATAAGGTAAATCAAGTTGATCTTCTAAGAAACTTCTTCCAGTATTTAATCGTGATAAAGTATCTTCATAGAGATATTCGTGGTAATTTTCTAAAAAATTAGCAATTAATAGGTAGCCTTTATAATAATCAATAACGTATAAATCATATTTATCTCCTAGGACTTCTTGAAAAACATTTTGTATAATAAATTCATTTAATTTATTGATGTTTCCATATTGATCGTTTTCTAGTACTAAACTACCCATAATAAAACAAGGCATCGTGAAGTGGGAACCTAAATATTTCTTAATTTCATTTTCATTATTTATAATACCATATAAAGATTTACGAAAAATATTTTCTATCACTAAATTTTTACTATGATCTAATTCTTTACTCATATTTAGAATAGCTTTTTCAATATAATCTAGTTCACTATATTTTTGATTTTCTATGACACAGTTAGATAATTTTAATTTCTTAATTACGTTTTTTAAATCCTCATAGTTGTTATAAATAAAATAAATTCCTAATAAAGTAATTATAATAAAAAAGAAAGTAAAAATTAGAAATCTTTGATTAATATAACTAATTTTTTGTTTATAAATCGTTGTTGGTATGACAGCGATATAAGTTAAACCTAGATCATTATTATAGTCTTTAAATAAAGTATATTGTTTTGTTGTTAATGGATATTCATTTAAAAGTATTTGAGGATCGATTTCTTCATCAATGGTTTTATGAGAAAGAAGTCTCCTAAATGAATGATATTTCCTTGATAGTATTTTTTACTTAGAGGTTTTTTCCAATCATTATAAAAATCTTTAGAGGTAGAATGAAAACGTTCATATCCTCAATAATATAATTAATATTTGTGCTTGTTTTTGTTAGTGTAGCAGAATAATTTTTTGTAATTTCATCTTCGATACTTTTAAGTGCAATTTTATTTAGAGATATATATAAAGAAATTCCTGTAATAAAAATAGCAATATATGAAAAAATTAAAGAGTACAATAATTGCTTTCGAATCATAAGTTCCTCTCCCTTTAATTTCATTAAAATAATTTTACCGTACTGTAATATTAAAGTCAATGAAAGTAATGTGGCTTTGGTAGGGTAAACATTGACATCTTTTGTGTAATTCGATACAATACAATCAGATTAAATTTTCATTTATTATTGGAAATTAAAAAAATACTGATATTTAGACTTAAATATACAGTAAGATAGAAGAAGGAGGAGTCTAAATGACACCAGATATATTAGAGGTTTTACAAAGAAAGGAAACCTTACGAGAATGTAGAGATGGAGGTTTTATACCTGCTGTTCTTTATGGAAAAGGATTTGAAGAAGGTTATAAAACAAAAGTGAATCAAAGAGATTTAGAACAAGTATTGCGAGAACAAGGAGAAAATGCTACCTTATGGATTAAGGTAGGAGAGGATAAAAATTATGCTATTATTAAGGAAGTACAAAAAGATTTATTACGTTCTGAGATTTTGCATGTAGATTTTCAAGCTATTGATCAAGATGAAGAAATTGAGGTCAATGTTCCTGTTATTTTTGAAGGTAGAGAACAATTAGAAACAGGAGAACTTATCTTACAAATTATTTTATCTGAAGTTGATGTTACAGGAAAAGCTATGAATATACCAGAATCACTTAGTGTAAATGTAAGTAAGTTAGAACATGATAGTAAAGTAACCGTAGCTGATTTGGTTCTTCCAGAAGGTATGAAGATAGCTCAAGATCCAGAAGAAACTTTAGCAGTTGTTACTGTACCTAAAGAAGAAACGGAAGAAGAAACTCCAGCAGAGCCAGAAGTGATTGGAGAAACTGATTCTGAAGAATAATTATAATAAAAACAAAAATTCCCTGCTTGATTTTTATTATCAAGCAAGGAATTTTTTGCTTTTGGGTGAAAGTAAATGTATCTCAAACAATGATTATCATAATTTATTATTTTAATTCATTAACTATTTTTTGAAGTGCTTCTAAAGCTTCTTTAGGTAATTTATCAAATCCGCCTTTTTCTGTTTCACGAGATTCAACAAAACGGATACGATCATTCATTCTTTCTTGTAATTGATGAGCATAATCTTTATTATTTAAGTCAGGAACAAATCCTTCAATTTCCATAATTTCGATATCAGAGAATTTACCCCAAGGTTTAAATTCTGCAGTTCCTTCAACAACTGCTTCTAAAGCTCCTAAAGTAACGTCAGGTGTTACTTTTTTATCCATGAAAAATCCTGTATTTAAGATATAGCAGTCTACATGTCGTTCATGGAATAAAGCTTTAAATTTTTCATAGTCATCAGCTAAAGGATAAGTTCTAAAGGGGTTAGCATAAGGTTCTACAACCAATGCATTAGGATCTACCCCAGGAGCTAAACGTTCTGCTGATGTTCGTTTAGTAGCTAAAGTAGCACCCATAACAGAAGCTAATTCAGCACCACGTAATTTTAGAATAGGTGGTAGAGTAGGATCTTTCATTAACCAGAAAATTGCATTTACAGGTTCGTTAAATTTATCCACTCGGTTTGGTGACCATAATTTAGATTTAACAGCTCGTCCATTTCCGTTACGGATATCTTCTGTTACAAGAACAATTTTACCATTTTCATCAATAGTAGCACCATTGTTTTGTACAGATAATAAGAATTTGTTATCTTTAGAACTCAAAGGATAGTCTTGAGTTTTATCAAAATAAGCAGGTTCTAAAGCAACGGAAGAACCATTTTCAGTGGAAATAACAAAAGCATCATCATGTAATACAGTAATATCGTATTTATTATTATGACGAGCATGAGTAATAGTGGATTTACCAGAACCAGATAATCCAAATACACCAGCTACGAATTTTTTACCATTTG
Organism: Candidatus Epulonipiscium sp.; assembly: GCA_012524135.1. Taxonomy (GTDB): domain Bacteria; phylum Bacillota; class Clostridia; order Lachnospirales; family JAAYNZ01; genus JAAYNZ01. The sequence goes on from JAAYSE010000187.1 coordinate 7,568, forward strand.
GTAAGTTATAACGTTTTTGTCCACCATGGCAAGAAGCATATCCATTACGGTTAGCGATAGCCCATGCTAAAGTTAACGTACCTTTTTTATGTTCTCCAAAATATCTCATTCCTAAGATTGCAGCACAGTTGTGTTTTGGATCAAAGAAAGTAAGACCCATAGGATGATCTGGGTGAGACCATGTAGGATCGGAGAATACATAAATATCTCCTTCGTTTTCTAATTTAGTAGAGTTTTGGTACATTTTAAAGTATTCATCGGTTAAGTATTGGAAATTAAGCATCCAAGAATACATTAAGTTTTCTTGACCTTCAGGAATTAATAGATGAGCTCGTACCATAAAATCTTCATCTAAGCCTACATAAACTTGAGCATGGTACATTTTTTTGGAGTGAGTGTTATAAACAGCTTCACGAATTTTAGCAGCATACTCTTCTTGATCTACTCCTGGTTCTCCAAGAATTCTACGAGCAGCAGCAGCACGGCCACGAACAGCTCCGTCATTGAAAAGTAATACTTTAGCATCTGCATCTAGACCAATTGCTTCTGGTTTATAAATGGGCATATCTGTTACAATAGTACCAGGAGATGCAGCCGCTAATTTATAAGCTTCTCTCAAAGAATTTACATGGACTACGTTATTACCATAAAAGGGAGTTTCAATCGTAGTTCGGATTTGAGAAAAAACAGGGTTTTGACTTCCTATTTCATCTCGATTAAAATAAGATTTTGTTGCCATAAATGTTCCTCCTTTTTGATTTACAATGAATGTATGTTAAAAATAGTACAAGCAATAATAAAAAAATAAAATTTTTAAATAAGGACATTATTTGCAAACTATCAAAATTCATCCCATTCTAATTATCCCATTCTTTATACGAGATGTCAATAAAAGAAGGAAAAAATTTTGCTTTTTTCTTTTATAAAGGATATAATATTAAAATGAATAAAATAGAGTTTTTATAAGTAAATAAGAAGTATATGATTCTATTATTTTTTTATATAAAAGTATAAAGAGAGTAGAATTTTAAATATAGGAGGTAGCAAAATATGAGTAAAAAAACGTATTATATTACAACACCTATTTATTACCCAAGTGATAAATTGCATATTGGACATTCGTATACAACAGTGGCTGCGGACACAATGGCACGATATAAAAGGTTACAAGGATACGATGTTAAATTTTTAACGGGAACAGATGAACATGGACAAAAAATACAAAGAGTAGCAAAGTCACAAGGAATGGAGCCAAAAGCTTATGTAGATCGGATTATTCGATGGATTAAAGAATTATGGAAGACGATGGATATTTCTTATGATATTTTTATTCGCACGACAGATCAACAACATATTGAAACAGTACAAAAGATCTTTAAACGATTATATGATCAAGGAGATATTTATAAAAGTACTTATGAAGGCTGGTATTGTACTCCTTGTGAAACATTTTTTACAGAACGACAATTAGAAGATGGGAAATGCCCAGATTGTCATCGAGAAGTAGAAAAGGTGAAAGAAGAAAGTTATTTCTTTAAATTATCTAAATATCAAGATAGATTAATAGAATATATTGAAGAACATCCCGAATTTATTCAACCTGAAAGTAGAAAAAATGAAATGTTAAACAATTTCTTAAAACCAGGATTGGATGATCTTTGTGTATCTCGAACTTCTTTTGATTGGGGTGTTCCGGTTACTTTTGATGAAGGACATGTGGTATATGTATGGATTGATGCTCTTTCTAATTATATCTCAGCGTTAGGTTATTTATCCGATAATGATAAAGACTTTAAAAAATATTGGCCTGCAGATATGCATTTAGTGGGAAAAGAAATTGTTCGTTTCCATACTATTATTTGGCCTATTATTCTTATGGCATTGGATCTTCCTTTACCTAAACAAGTTTTTGGTCATGGTTGGCTAGTGATTGATGGAGGAAAAATGTCTAAGTCAAAAGGAAATGTAGTCGATCCTAAAGTATTAGTAGATCGCTATGGATCCGATGCGATTCGTTATTTCTTAATGAGAGAAGTAGCTTTTGGTCAAGATGGTAACTTTACTAACGACGCTTTGATTCAACGTATTAATTCGGATTTAGCGAATGATTTAGGAAATTTACTTTCTCGAACAGTTGCTATGATTGATAAATATTTTAGTGGAGAACTTCCTGTTCATCGACAAGGAACAACATTTGATCAAGACTTAGAAGAAATGGCAACAGGTACCGTATATAAAGTAGAAGAAGCCATGGAAAAGTTTTTCTTTAGTGATGCATTAGCGGCTATTTGGCGTTTGGTTAGTCGCACTAATAAATATATTGATGAGACACAACCTTGGGTTTTGGCTAAAGATAGTGAAAATGATGATATATTAGCAAATGTATTATATCATTTAGCAGAAAGTCTTCGTATTATATCTATTTTAATTGAACCTTTTATGCCTCAAACTCCTAAAAAAATACGAGAACAACTATGTATTACAGAATCGAATAGAGTGACTTGGGAAAGTGCTAAATCTTGGGGACGTTTACCTCAAAATCTTTCAGTGCATAAAGGCGATATTATTTTTCCAAGAATTGATGCAAAGGAAGAGTTAAAAACTTTAGAAGAATTACAACAAAAAACTCAAGCAAAAGTAGTAGCTGCAGAAAAGAAACAAGAGAAAAAAGAAGAAGCAAATACAAAGGATACTTATATTAGTATAGATGATTTTGCAAAGGTAGAATTACGAGTGGGAGAAGTTTTAGAGTGTGAAAAAGTAGAAGGTGCAGATCGTTTGCTTAAATCTCAGATTAAAATAGGAGAAGAAGTTCGACAAATCGTATCTGGTATTGCAAAACATTATACTCCTGAAGAGATGGTAGGAAAAAAAGTGATTGTAGTTACTAATTTAAAACCTGTTAAACTTCGAGGCGTTTTATCAGAAGGAATGGTTTTAGCAGCTTCAGATGATAAGGGGAATTTAGTACTTGCTTCTGTAGATCAAGATATTGACAATGGAGCTTGGGTGAAGTAATATGTATTTTGAAAGTCATGCACATTATGATGATGAAGCTTATAATGAAGATCGTCATGAATTATTAATGAAAATAAAAGAGGCCGGTGTTGGTTATATTATCAATGCCGGTGCAGATATAGTATCTTCAAAACGAGGAATTCAACTAACGAAAGAATATGATTTTATATATGCTGCTGTGGGTGTACATCCTCATTCAGTACAAGACTTACAAGATGCGGATATCGAAGAACTTAGACAAATGACAGCGGAACCGAAAGTAGTTGCTATTGGTGAAATAGGGTTGGATTACTATTATGAGCATTCCTCTAAAGATATTCAAAAAAGATGGTTTGATAAACAAATTCAACTGGCTAAAGAAACAAATTTACCGATTATTATTCATAGTAGGGAAGCGGCTCAAGATACTTTTGAAATGGTACAATCTCATTATAAAACCCTCTCAAAAAGAGGGGTTATACATTGTTACTCTGGTAGTGTAGAGATGGCAAAAGAGTATATAAAAATGGGTTTTTATATCGGTGTAGGAGGAGTTCTAACTTTTAAAAATGCTAAAAGAATGGTAGAAGTCGTAGAGGAGATACCATTAGAACATATTTTGATTGAAACAGATGCTCCTTATTTAACTCCCGTACCCCATCGAGGTAAACGAAATGATTCTACTTATTTAGTCTACATTGTACAGGCTATCGCTGATCTTAAAAACCTTACTGTAGAAGAGGTTGTAAAACAAACAGCCCATAATGGGAAAAAACTTTTTTCTCTTTAAATAAATAAAAATAGTATAAGTATAAGGAAAATACATATACTAGAAGGAACAAAAGAGAAATTTTTAGGAGGAAAACAGTATGAATAAATGTTTCCGTGCATTGCTGTTTCTAGGAATATTTATGGCACTAGGAAGTAAACCAGCAGCTGCACAACCCTTTTTAAGTCAAAAGGTGACGGTAATCGATAACGGCATGGAGGCAAAATATAGGACTTCTCAAAAAACAGTAGGGGATTTTATTAAAGAACAAGCTTTTGTTATTAGAAAAGAGGATAAGCTGAATGTAGAGCTTGAAGATCCAGTAACTTCCGATATGGAAATCTCTATTCAACGAAAGAAAAGTATTTTAGTACAAGATAATAAACAATGTAAGTCAATGGAAACCTATGCTCTGACAGTAGAAGAGTTGTTACAGGAACAAAATATAGTACTTACAGATAAAGATTGGATGAATGTAAAACTTTCTGATTCTTTATATCCTTATATGCATATTCAGATTAAAAGATATAGAGAAGAATGGAAAGAAGAGTTTGTAGAAATTCCCTTTACCACAGAGGTTCGAAAGAGTACTCAATTAGCTATAGGTGAAAAAAAAGTAGTTCAAGAAGGGAAAATAGGACATTTACAAAAGACATGGAAAGTTTTTTATGTAGATGATGAAGAACAAGAAAAAATACAGATTTCAGAAACGGTTATTGAACAGCCTATTGCTTGTATTATTGAAGAAGGAACTCAGTTGCCTTCATCTGGTTATCAAGATGCAAAGGTTGAAAATGGTAAAATTATTTTACCTAATGGACATGCTATTTCCTATACCAAACAAATAGATATGAGTGCTACTGCTTACACTGCAGATTATGTTTCTACAGGAAAACATCCAGGAAATCCTTATTTTGGTTTGACTTGTACAGGAACAAGGGCAAAGGTTGGAACCGTTGCTGTTGATCCAAAGGTAATCCCACTGGGAACAAGACTTTATATAGAAGGATATGGATTTGCTACAGCAGAAGATACGGGTGGAGCTGTAAAGGGAAATATTATTGATCTATATATGAATAGTTCAAAAGAAGTATATTCATTTGGTCGTCAAAAACGAAAAGTATATATATTACAATAATATTTTTGTAGATAAAAAAGTTCTTGGAATAATTCAAGAGCTTTTTTGTTGTGCTTTTTATAGTACAGACGGTTTTTAAATAATCATAATGATGATGGATAATTATTGACATTCTAAAAGTAGTGAAAGATAATAAAAAGCTAAGGAGGGATTTTTGTGCTTAGTAATAAAGTGATTGAAAATGTATTATATGCAGCTCTTTCTACAGGAGGAGATTTTGCAGAAATTTTTGTAGAAGATCGATATAATACGAATATGAGAATGACTGGTGGTCTTTTAGAAAGTAATATTTCTGGTAGAGACTTTGGTGTAGGTATTCGAATTTTTAATGGTGTTCATAGTATTTATGCTTACACGAACGATGCAAAAGAGGAAAACTTAATCAAAGTGGCAAAGGAAGCTTCGATGGCTATATCATCAAGTCAAAAAGAATTGGTGTTAAATTTTATGAAAAGTCCTATTTACAATAGGAATATAATAAAGGTTTTACCGAGTAGTGTAGAAAAAGGTAGAAAAGTAGAATTAATGAAAAGAGGATACGAAAGTGCAAAAAATTATGATTCCTTAATTCGTCAGGCTACAGTGAACTATTTGGATGAAGAACAAAATGTTCTTATTGCTAACTCAGACGGTGTTTTGGCAGAGGATCAACGAATTCGAACACGAATATCTATACAAGCGGTTGCTGCTCAAGATGGAGAAATGCAAGTAGGCTTTTATGGACCTGGTGCTTCGATGGGATTTGAATTTTTTGATACAGTAAATGTGGAAGATGTAGGAAAGGAAGCAGCACGTATTGCAAAAACAATGATATTAGCAGATCCTTGCCCTAGTGGAACCATGCCTGTTATTATTGATAATGAATTTGGCGGGGTTTTATTCCATGAAGCTTGTGGACATGCTTTAGAAGCTACTTTTGTTTCGAAAGGGACATCTGCTTTTTCTGGCCGCTTAGGACAACAAGTTGCTTCTCCTTTAGTAACGGCTATTGATGATGGAACGATTCCTAATGGCTGGGGTTCTACAAATATTGATGATGAGGGAACACCTACTCAAAAAAATATTCTTATTGAAAATGGTGTCCTTAAAAGTTATTTAATTGATAAATTAGGCGGAAAAAGAATGAATATGAGGTCAACAGGATCTTCAAGACGACAATCGTATCAATTTGCTCCTACATCTCGAATGAATAATACATTTATTGCAGCAGGAGACACTCTTTTTGAAGATATGATTGCCAATACCGAAACAGGATTATATGCTAAAAAATTAGGCGGAGGAAGTGTAAATCCAACTACAGGAGATTTTAATTTTGCTGTTATGGAAGGATATTTAATTGAAAATGGTAAAATTATAAAACCAGTACGAGGAGCTACCTTAATTGGAAATGGTGTAAAAGTACTTGAAAAAATTGATATGATAGGTACTAATTTAGCTCTTGGTCAAGGAATGTGTGGATCGATTAGTGGTATGATTCCAGCTAATGTAGGTCAGCCGGCAATTCGGGTTTCCTCCTTAACAGTAGGCGGCAGAAAAGGAGATGAATAAGATGACATATAGAGAATTAGCCAAACAAATTTTTATAAAAGGCAAAGAAAAAATGGATGATATGGAAGTATATATTGAAAGAAATAAACAAACAAAAATTGGTATTTTTGAGGGTGAGATAGATACTTATACGATTGCAGAAAGTGAAGGGTTATCTTTGCGAGGTATATCAGGAAATAAAATGGGTTATGCATATACAGAAAAAGTAGATCCATCCTCTATTGATA
>JAAYSE010000188.1 GCA_012524135.1 Candidatus Epulonipiscium sp.
AATAGGAATTAATAAGGACATACAACGTACACATCGATTGGTTTTAGTAATATCATTTTCAGCTTGACAAGTGGGACATTTCATAAGATCACCTTCTTTTTCAAGTTGTATCGTTTTTTAAATTAATATTTGAGCTAATAATCCTCCTACTGCAAAGGAAATAACAAAACTACCTACCCAAATAGCAATAGATTCTTTCCAGCTACGTTCTTTAAAAATAACCAATATAGCAGCAATACAAGGAACAAAGAGGGTAATAACTACTAATGAAACTAAAGTTTGAGCTGGATTTAATAAACCTTGATTAGCTAAATCAAAAAGTCCTGCTGCTCCAAAATCGCGGCGAATAATACCCATAATAAAAGAGGTTGCAGACTCCTTAGGAAGCTTTAAAAGAGTTTCTGTTAAAGGAGCTGCTGCATTTTGAATCCATGTTAAAATATGAAAATGTTCTAAAAGAGTAATACCTATAGCACCTATAATAAATAAAGGAGTTGCTTCTTTTAAAAACATTACGCTTTTTGTATACATTTTAGAAAAAACATTTTTTATTTTGGGAAGACGAAGAGGAGGAATATCAATTAATAAATCGGTAGATTTTCCAGGTAAAAAACGATTTAATAAAGCACCAACAATTCCAAATACAAAGAAGATGGTTATAAAATAAATGAAAAAATAACCAATGCCTAAACTTCCCATCATTCCTGTAATAACACCAAGTTGAGCAGAACAAGGGATAGCTAATCCTAATAACATAGTAGCAATAAAACGTTCTCGTTTAGACCCTAAAATACGAGTAGTAATGGTAGCCATAGTAACACACCCAAAACCTAAAATAATAGGAATAATAGCACGTCCATTGAGTCCTAATTTCATTAAGCCTTTATCGACTAAGGTTGCAATCCGAGGGAGATATCCTGAATCTTCCAATAGGGATAGAAGCAAATAAAATCCAATAACTAAAGGTAATAATAATCCTAAAATATAGATAGGAACCATAGTTAATAAACCAAACTCTCCAATGAAAAGTTTATACCAAAAGGAACCTTCTTGAAATGCTGGAGATAGCAATTGAAGAATAAAATTTTGATAATACTGTCCCATAACAACGCCTTCTGTAAAATCAACAATCGTTTGTGCAAAAAATACACCTAAGAAATAATACATAAATCCTAAAACAACAAATAATATTGGAAATCCTGTAATGGGATTTAACATCCATCGACTAAGTTTAGTTTTAAAAGAAGCCCCTTGAGATATTTCTGAAACGACTTTATCAACAATTTCATTCACTCGTTTACGTCGCCATTGATAAATTTGTTCTCGATATCCAGGTTGATTTTCTGCTTGGTTTCGTTCTCTTACATGTTGATCTTCCTCTAAGATTAGTAAAGCTTCTGCTGGATTTTTAAGTGTAGAGGATAATTGCTCTATGGGTTCTTTTAGATCTTTTAAAGGATGTCCGATTCTTGCTTGATCTAAAGAATCAATTAATGGATCAAATCCTATTTTTTTAGGTGCAATGGTAGGGATAATAGGAACACCTAATAAATTGGATAATTGATTTATATCAATATTTAAACCATTACGTTTTACATCATCCATCATATTTAATGCAATAATGATCGGTTTTCCCATATCAATTAATTGTTGAGTTAGGAAAAGATCTCTTTCTAAATGAACGGCATCTACTACGTTGATAATGATGTCTCCTTCTAATATAACATCTCGTGCTACTCTTTCTTCATCATTAAAAGAAGAGACCCCATAGACACCAGGAGTATCGATTACGGTATAATTTTTGTATTTTCCATAGCTAATATCTACGGTAGTACCTGGAAAATTGGATACATCTACATATAATCCAGTAAAGGCATTAAAAAAAACGGATTTTCCTACATTAGGATTTCCGGCAAGTATAATGGTCTTTTGACTTTCATTCATAAAGTCTAGATTATTTTGAGTACTAGAATGACAATGGCTCATCTTTTACATCTCCTTTATTTAAACTAGCTATTTTATTATGCAATTACTTTGATTTTGATTTGCTTTGAAAGTCCATAGCCAATAGCCATTTCTTGTGTTTTGCGTCGCAAAATAACGGGTCCATTTGATATTTTATCAGCACATTGAAGATGAGCTCCTTCATAAATGCCTAGTCGAATAGCTTGGACACGAATTTTTTCATCAGGGATAGATATAATTTCAATCATTTCACCAGGTTGCACATTAGATAAAGTCATAGATAAATCCTCCTTTGAATAAAAAACAATAAGCCCAGTAAAACATAATGATATTATATTATTAATGATAATGAGTGTCAATATTAAGATTTTATTCTATAATAAAAAAGCTATATTGCTAAAAATAAGCAATATAGCTTTGAAAATTTATATATCAATTACATATCAAATAAAATTTTTGCATCATGAATGGAAATTTTGGTTTGAAGTCCTTTTATTAATTTAGTGGAATAATGAATATCACCAATTAAGATACCGCCAGCTAATTGATCGTTTAAAAAATACAATTGTCGATAAATATTTTTTTTAGAATCTTTAAAAGATAAATGTTGATATTCATTATCTGTATTGTTTTGCCTAATATCTCCAATGGAAAAAATTTTTGTTTCAAAAGCAGAAATCATGGTAGAAGAAATAGGAGGGGTATATAGCATCATTCCTCCTGCTGCATTGGTACCAGCAACTTTACCTTGTAGTAAAGCAGGTGGCCAAGTACCAGTAACTTTTTCTTGAAATTCGCAGACATCACCAGCAGCATAAATAGTAGGAATGGATGTTTCCATTTTCTCATTGACAAGAATACCATGATGGGTGTCAATGCCTATATTTTTGACTAATGTAGTGTTTGAACGAACGCCTATAGAAAATAATAATAAATCACAAGGAAGAATGTTTCCATTACTTAGTTTTACTCCAGAAACTCGTGATTCTCCTAAAATTTTTTGAACAGAAGTTCCTAATTGCAAGTGAATTCCTTTTGATATAATCATTTTTTCTACATAAATAGAACAAGTAGCATCTAATTGTAAAGGGAGAATTCGATCAACTTGTTCTACAATCGTTACATCTAAGCCTTTTCGTTTTAATGCCCAAGCGGCTTCTAATCCTAATAAGCCCCCACCTATTATAATAGCTTTTTGAGCTATATTGGTAAAGCGTTTTACTTCTTTAGCCTCATCCAAGGTTTTGATAGAAAAAACTCCTTTTTTTTCTAAAACATGAGGAAAAGGTATAAAATTATAACTTCCCATTGCTAAAATTAAACGGTCATAAATAAAAAAATGATGAGATTGAGTGATTACTTTTTTTTGCTCAGGAATAATAGAAACAACAGGATCATTAAGATAGACGTTTATTTTATGTTGATGGTAAAAATTTTTATCAGCTAAAAAGAAACGTTTTTCGTTTAGATCATTGGTTAGATATTCAGTTAAAAATGGTCGATAATAAGGTAGATACTGTTCTTTTGCTAGTATAATAATAGAAGCCGAAGGGTCTTGTTTTCGAGCAGCTATAGCTGCTTCTTTTGCAGCAACTCCACCACCAATAATAATAATTTTTTGATTTTGCTCCATTATAATTCCCCCCTTAGTTATGTAAATAGTTTAATAGATATCTTAATCTAATTATAGAATAATGCTTTAAAAAATGAAAGCAATAAGATTTGTATTTAATAATAGATTTCTAATAATAATAGCTTAACAATATATGGCAAGAATGTCAAATATTCAAATTTTTGCTGAATATCTAGTTTTTATTTCAGCTACAATCCAAATGAAGATAGGGAGTACTAGTTGAAAAAGCAATGCATAATAAGAGTAAATTTCTAACCAATTAAACATTTCCATAGCATTTTGATAAAGAATAAAAGATACGTTTAGTATGAGAAGACATAGTGGACTTGCTAATGGTTTGTAATTATCTAAGTGAAAAAGTTTAGCAGTTCCTATGCTAGTTGCAAATAAGCATAGACTGGTTTTAATGATACTAGAAAATACAAATATTGCAGATACAATAATTTCGATTCGATCTAAAAATTCGCCTAAGTGTATTAAACTAACTACGGTATAGGTGGGAAAATAGTAACGAATGACGTTGAAATTTCCTAGTA
>JAAYSE010000189.1 GCA_012524135.1 Candidatus Epulonipiscium sp.
CAAGATCTAGAATTTTTCATCTTAAACCTTTAGAAAAAGAAGATATTAAAACTTTATTATATCGTAGTATAAAAGATAAAGAAAGAGGTTTAGGAAGCTATCAAGCTCGTTTAACAGAAGAAGCTGCAGATTTTTTAGCTGAAACAGCAAATGGCGATGCTAGAGCTGCTTTAAATGCCTTAGAACTAGGAGTGTTAACAACAGAAAGAAATAACGAAGAAATTATTGAGATTACATTAGATGTAGCACAAGAATGTATTCAAAAGAGAGCTATTCAGTATGATAAAACAGGTGATAATCATTACGATATTGTTTCAGCTTTTATTAAAAGTATGCGAGGATCGGATCCAGATGCAGCTGTTTATTATTTAGCACGAATGTTAGAAGCAGGAGAAGATATAAGATTTATTGCTAGAAGAATTGTAATTGCTGCTTCTGAAGATGTAGGAAATGCAGATCCAATGGCATTACAAGTTGCTCTAACAGCAGCTCAAGCAGTAGATTTTGTAGGATTACCAGAAGGAAGGCTTATATTAGCACAAGCTGCAATTTATATAGCTACAGCACCTAAGAGTAATGCATCTTATAAGGCTATAGATGGAGCGTTAAAAGATGTAAGAGAAATTACGATTCAAGGAGTTCCTAATCATTTACGGGACGCTCATTATGCTGGAGCTGAAAAATTAGGACATGGGATAGGTTATTTATATCCTCATAACTATCCTCAACATTATGTAAAACAACAGTATTTACCAGATGAATTAATAGATCGACAATATTATTATCCAACAGATCAAGGATATGAAAAGAGAATGAAAGAATATCAAAAAATGCGAAAAGAGCATTAATTCATGATAATTAGTATTGTTTCATTTACTGTGAGTCAAAAAATGAATATAATAAAACAAATAAGGAACCTAGTTAAAAAGGTCTACATTGTTGGGGACTTTTTGTACTTAAGTATATAAGAAAATGAAGGAGATGTAATCTGTGAGTGCCATAGAAAATATTATTAATTACATTCAACCTTTGGATCAAGAGATACAAAAAAAAGCGATGAAAAGAATAGATCAATTAATTAAACCAAAAGGTAGTTTGGGCGTTTTAGAAAATATCGCTATTCAGTTATCAGGTATTCAAAGGACAATTCAACCAAGTATTCATAAGAAATGTACTATTGTAATGGCAGCAGATAATGGGATTGTAGCAGAAAAAGTAGCGAGTGCTCCTCAGATAGTTACATATTCGCAGACATTGAGTATTTTAAATGGATTAGCAGGTATTAATGCTTTGTCCAAACAAGCAAGAGCAGATGTTAAAGTTATAGATATAGGTATTGCACAAGAAATTCATCACCCTTATCTTATTTCACGCAAAATTCGCAAAGGAACTTTTAATATGTGCAAAGGACCTGCTATGTCTTATAAAGAAGCATTACAGGGTATAAAAGTGGGTATAAATATGATAAAAAGTGTTATTGATGAAGGTTATGATTTAATTGGAACAGGAGAAATGGGAATTGGTAATACTAGTACAAGTAGTGCTATTCTCATCAGTTTTACTGGTTGTAGTTTAGAAAAGGTGGTAGGAAAAGGGGCAGGACTTACTCAGGATGGGTATGAACATAAAAAGGAAGTAATTTCACAAGTATTAAATATCAATAAACCAAATCGTAATAATCCTATTGATGTACTATCAAAAGTTGGGGGGTTCGATATAGCAGGATTAGTGGGGTGTTATTTAGGTGCTGCTTATTATCGAGTTCCTATTGTAATGGATGGAGTTATTTCAGCTACAGCTGCGTTAACAGCTTATTATCTTAATCCTTTGGTAAAAGAGTATATTATTCCTTCTCATGCTTCTGTAGAACCTGGATATGCTTTAGTATGTCAAGTCATGGGACTTCAACCTATGCTTCATATGAATATGCGTCTAGGAGAAGGAACAGGATGTCCTTTAGCATTTCATTTAATTGAATCAGCTTGTGCGATGATAAATAATATGGCTACTTTTGACGAGGTAGCTCTTAACAGTGATTTTTTAATAGAAATTTAAGGAGAAGAAAAATGGGAAAAAGTATTTTGATTACAGGAGGAGCAAGAAGTGGAAAAAGTCGATTTGCAGAGTCCTTAGCTACTCAAGAAGGGAGATCAGTATTGTATGTGGCTACGTCCATCCCTTTTGATGAAGAAATGAAAAAACGTATTTTAAAACATCAGCAAAGTCGTCCTACTGATTGGAAGACTTACGAAGGATATCGACATATAGGTAATTATTTAAAAAATATGGAAACTTCTTATGATGTTATTCTTATAGATTGTATTACAATTATGATAACTAATTTATTATTTGATTTTATAGATCCTTTTTTTGATATGGACAAGCTTACAATGGAACAAATACAGAAAGTCGAAGAAAAAATACAGAAAGAGATTCAACTACTTTTAGAAGAAATTGAAAAAATATCAAGTACTGTTATTATGGTAACTAATGAATTGGGTAGTGGAATTGTTCCCGAAAGTAAACTCGGTAGGGTATTTCGAGATATAGCAGGCCGAGTTAATCAACAAATTGCTCAAAAAGTAGATAAAGTATACCTCACTGTGTGTGGTATTCCAATGCAGATTAAGTAGGTGATAAGATGAAAAGTATCATTTTAACTTTTCAATTTTTAACTAGAATTCCTCTTCCTATTACTATAGATATACAAGAAGATTCTTTTGTCAAGGGAATTGTTTGTTTTCCTATTGTTGGGTTAGTTGTTGGTTTGTACAATGTACTAATTTATTTTTTTTTATGCAGGCTTTTGCCAAAGGAAGTAGTACTTATCTTTGCAATTTTGGCCAATATAAGTATTACAGGAGCTTTACATGTAGATGGGTTAGCTGATACTTGTGATGGGATTTTTTCAACAAGAAAAGCGGAGCATATGTTGGAAATTATGCGTGATAGTCGTATTGGTACACATGGTACATTAGGAATTATTTTTGATCTTTTATTCCGTTATACAATTCTCATTCAGATTTTAAAAGTCGATCCAGAGATGTTAAAAATGGCATTGCTTTTATCTCCGGTTGCTTCACGTACAGTAATGGGGCTTTGTATTTATTTTTCTACTTATGCCCGAAAGGAAGGTTTAGGAGGATTATATTTATCGTGTAAAAAAATAGTACCAACAATTTGCTGTGGAATGATTGGTTTTGTATTCTTTGTTTGTTTTTTAGAGATCAGGGGTATCTTTATTCTTATTTCATCAACGGTAGTAGGATTTTTAATAAAATATGTTATTGAAAGAAAAATTGGAGGTATGACAGGTGATACACTAGGAGCCATTCATGAAGTAGTAGAGGTGATATGTCTGCTGTTGTTTCTTATAATAGAATGTTAATGAATTTGAAGGAGAAAGTAATGAAATTATATTTGATACGTCACGGAGAAACTAATTTAAATCAAAAAGGAGTTTATTATGGATGGACAGATGTTCCGCTTTGCTCTAAGGGAGAAAAGCAAATTAAACAGTTACGTAATATTTTTCCTCAAAAAGCATGGGATTGTATCATATCTAGTCCGTTACAAAGAGCTATTCAGACGGTTAAATTATTGCAGTTACCATCTAATATACCATGGGTTATGGAAGAACGATTAAAAGAGATTCATTTTGGACAATGGGAAGGAAAACGTTATGAAACGATTCAAAAAGAGGATCCTATTCATTGGAAAAGATGGATCAATCATTGGCAAGTAGTAGCTCCACCAAAAGGAGAAAGCTATTTAGAATTATATAGTCGTGTAGAAAGTTGGTTACTGGAGTGTGTAGAAAAGCATAAGAATCAGGAGATTCTTGTTATTAGTCATCAAGGATGTTTACGAATTATTTTGTCTATTTTATTGGGATTAGGGAAAGAAGGATATTGGCATTTTTCTTTTGAAAGTGGTGCATATTCTTTTGTAGAATACAAAGATAGACATTGTATTATTCATAAAATGAATCAGACACCAATGCCTTGATAACAAAAGAATATTTTTGTAAAGTAAAAAAGATTTACTTTATAGAAAAATTACCAATCAAAAGGAGAAATAGTAATTATGAAAAAAAAAATACAAGCTACATACGTAATGACATGGTTATGTATCGTTATATTTAGTATTACAGCATGTACGAATAATCAACAAGCTAAAACTAAACTAGAATCAATAGGTTATCCCTTAACGATTAAAGATTCTTTTGAAAGAGAAATACTTATTGAA
>JAAYSE010000190.1 GCA_012524135.1 Candidatus Epulonipiscium sp.
GATGTTTATTAATGGCATAAAAGTAGATTCATTTATTGTTACAGATATGAATGGAAATAAGGCAATGATTGATAATATTCCTGTACATCCAGTAGATGAAATTAAATTTGATCAGGAATCCTTTGTGCTTGTAGCAACTAAGAAAAGATTTCAGGAGGAAATCTTTCAGAAGTTAAAAGATAAAAATCTAGATTTAAATGCAACATATAATTGGAATCCATAGTGTTGTTAACTGGAGGAATATAATATGGATACAATACAAAATATTTTAAATATAAGAAGCTGTAAGTTTGCCATAAGTAAGTTTAATTTTCAGACCTGGGAAGAATTCGAAGAAGCAAAAAAAAATAAATTTGTGTTTCTATTTGGTATTGGAGCAGGAGCAGATTTCTTTTTTATAAATTATGCTGATAATATTATTGGTATAATTGACAATGATAAAGAAAAGCAGGACCTTCCAATAGATTTATTTGTTGACAAAGTCTCACTGGAGAAATGTCAAATAAAGAATGTATTGGATATATCCATATTAAAGCAGTATAGCGAAGACGAGATAGTTATTTTGATAGCTAATCTTAAGTCTTGTGAGCAAATTGCTGAACAGTTAGAGAGTATAGGAATATCAAATTATTTCTCCTTACTTGGCATGGAGGCTATAAAGAGGGCTAATACTTTTCAAGATTATATTAAAAAAGAAGTTTCAAAAAAAGTAGATCCCAAAAAGGTTATATTTTATTCAATGGGTGGATATTCTGGACATGGAAAATATATTGCTGAGCAGCTATTAAAACTTCGTAATGATTTAGATATAGTTTGGGTTTTTAATGATCTTTCTAATTTAAGAAATTCAATATTAAATATACCTAAGGGAATAAGATTGGCCTATTTACATAGCCATAAAAAATTTATTCATGAAATTGAAACGGCCAAGATATGGGTTTATGATGATATGGTTCCACTAAATATTCATAAGACTAGGGAGCAAATATATGTACAAATTAAGCACTGGCCTAGTGTTACCTTAAAAACTTTTGGATTTGATTTAACCACCTTTCGTAATGAAGAGGGAGAGATTGCAGTTTGTAAACATAACTCAGAAATAATAGATTATATTATTACAGGTAGCAGGTTTGATACAGAGACTAGCCGAAGAGGCTTTGGTTTTCAAGGAGAAGTTATTGAGGTTGGTTCTCCTCGTTCTGATATTCTGTTTAATGAGAAGGAGATAAAAACTAAAGTATACAATCACTTTAATATAGATTTTAAAAAGAAGATTCTTATGTATGCACCAACCTTCAGATGTAAACAAGGGGTTTACTATAAGCCTGAAGCTTATGATGCAAATCTTGATTATGAAAAGATAGTTGATCAATTGAAGAGTAAATTTTCTGGTGAATGGAACATTCTATTGAGGTTACATCCAGTAGTAGCTGAAGCAAGTAGAAGCATAAAAAAGCCTGATTATGTCATTGATGCCAGCGATTATCCTGATAGCCAGGAGCTTGTGGCTGCATTAGATGCAATGATTACCGATTATTCAAGCATCATGTTTGAACCTGCTTTTGTAAGAAAACCAGTATTTTTATTTGCTCCGGATAAAAAGGAATATATTAATGGTGAACGTAAACTTTTAATTGATTATGATAGC
>JAAYSE010000033.1 GCA_012524135.1 Candidatus Epulonipiscium sp.
ACCATTGCAAAAGATATTGAATTAGAAGATAAATTTGAAAATATGGGAGCTCAATTAGTTAAGGAAGTAGCTACTAAAACAAACGATGTAGCTGGAGATGGAACAACAACCGCTACAGTACTTGCACAAGCAATGATACAAGAAGGGATGAAAAACATTGCAGCAGGTGCAAACCCAATTATTTTGAAAAAAGGAATGCAAAAAGCAACAAAAGCTGGAGTAGAAGCACTAAAAAATATGAGTCAAGTACTAAAAGGCAAAGATCATATTGCAAGAGTAGCTGCAATTTCAGCTGGAGATGACGAAGTAGGATCCTTAATTGCAGACGCTATGGAAAAAGTATCAAATGATGGAGTTATTACGGTAGAAGAATCCAACACGATGGATACTGAATTGGATTTAGTAGAAGGAATGCAATTTGATCGAGGATATTTATCTCCTTATATGGCTACAGATATGGATAAAATGGAAGCTGTATTAGATGATCCTTATATTTTAATTACCGATAAAAAAATCACTAATATTCAAGAAATTCTTCCTTTACTAGAACAAATTGTACAAAGTGGTGCAAAACTATTAATTATTGCAGAAGATGTAGAAGGTGAAGCATTAGCAACATTAGTAGTGAATAAACTACGAGGTACTTTCAACTGTGTTGCTGTTAAAGCACCTGGTTTTGGAGATCGACGAATAGCGATGTTACAAGATATTGCTATCTTAACTGGTGGAACTTTAATTTCTGATGAAGTAGGTTTAGATCTAAAAGAAACTACATTAGATATGTTAGGAAGAGCAAAATCTGTAAAAGTACAAAAAGAAAATACAATCATTGTAGACGGTGCTGGTGACAAAGCAGAAATCGATGCTCGAATTAATCAAATTAAAGGTCAAATTGATGAAACAACTTCCGAATTTGACAAAGAAAAACTACAAGAAAGATTAGCAAAAATGTCTGGTGGAGTAGCAGTAATTAAGGTAGGTTCTGCTACAGAAACAGAAATGAAAGAAAAGAAATTACGTATTGAAGATGCTCTAGCTGCTACACGTGCAGCTGTAGAAGAAGGAATCATTGCAGGTGGTGGAAGTGCTTATATCCATGCAATGAAAGCTGTAGAAAAAGTAGTAAAAGAATTAAATGATGATGAAAAAACAGGAGCTAATATTATTTTACGTGCGTTAGAAACTCCTTTACGACAAATTGTAGCTAATGCAGGACTTGAAGGTTCTGTAGTCGTTGATAAAGTAAAAGAAAAAGGAGAAAACGTTGGATTTAATGCCTTAACATCAGAATACGTAAATATGGTGGATGCAGGCATTATTGACCCTGTAAAAGTAACTCGAATTGCATTACTTAATGCAACTTCTGTAGCTTCTACTTTATTAACAACAGAGTCTGTGGTAGCAGATATTCCAGAACCTGAACCTGCTATGCCAGCTGGAGCACCAGGAATGGGTATGATGTAATAAAGGATTATCCTTAAAAGAACTCACAAAATTTGTGAGTTCTTTTTTATACTTTTTTGTATATTGTTTTTTAGAATAGAGTATGATACCATAGATAATAACGGGTATTTATGTTACGGAAGGAGTTCATAAAATGGCTAGTATATTTAAAGAGCAATTAGTCAAAAAAGAGAAAAATTCGAAAGACACTTTAATGAAGTTTGGAATCATTGTAGGAGCAATTATTATTATAATGATTGCTAATGTATTGATACCTACTATTGGTTTGTTTATTACATTAGGTGTAGGATATGGTGCTTATTGGCTTTTTCAAAGATTTAATGTGGAATATGAATATATCTTTACCAATGGTGAATTAGATATTGATCAGATTTTTAATAAGAGTCGAAGAAAAAGAGCATTAACAGTGAATGTAAAACAATTTGAAATCATGGCTCATATTGAAGATCCTATGCATATTCATGAATGGGAACGTGCCCAAAAGGTACTCGACTATAGTAGTGGAAAAACTCACGATCATACATATAGTGCCATTTTTACACAAGAAGGTCAAACTGTACAGTTGATTTTTGAACCGAATGATACTATTTTAGAAGGTATTCGCTGCTATATACCAAGACAATTGCATATAAAAAAATAAGGCTGGTATTTGCCAGCTTTTATTTTGTTTATTCCTATTATAAGATAAGCAAAAATAGTGTATAATAATTTTTATAGACTTATTGACAAGCGCCTAATTTTTTGTTACACTTTCGTACAAACCGTATAACTAGAACGTTTAAAATACAAGAAGGAGAGGTTTTATCATGCATAAACTGGTAAAAGAAGGATTAACTTTTGATGATGTTTTATTAATTCCTGCTTATTCCAAAGTACTACCCAAAAATGTAGAATTAGCAACTTCACTTACAAAAAAAATTAGACTTAATATCCCTCTCATGAGTGCAGGTATGGATACAGTTACAGAGGCTCGTATGGCTATTGCTATGGCAAGACAGGGAGGCATAGGAGTTATTCATAAAAATATGTCTATTGAAAAACAAGCTCAAGAAGTAGATAAGGTAAAGCGTTCGGAGCATGGTGTTATTACTGATCCTTTTTACTTATCACCAGATCATTATGTATATGAAGCGAATGAGTTGATGGCTCGATATCGTATTTCTGGAGTTCCTATCACGGAAGGAACAAAATTAGTTGGAATTTTAACCAATCGTGATTTAAGATTTGAAACAAATCATAATAAAAAGGTATCAGAAGTAATGACAAAGGAAAACCTAATTACAGCACCTGAAGGAACAACATTAGAAGAAGCAAAAGAAATTTTGGCTAAATACCGTATTGAAAAATTACCTATTGTAGATAAAGATTTTAATTTAAAAGGTTTAATTACTATTAAAGATATTGAAAAAACAATTCAATATCCCTTTTCAGCCAAAGATGAACAAGGACGCTTATTAGTTGGTGCAGCTGTAGGAGTAACGAAAGATGTGTTAGAGAGAGTTACTCATTTAGTGAATGCAAAAGTAGATGTCATTGTAATAGATACTGCTCATGGTCATTCACAAGGTGTATTAGATACTGTGAAAAAAGTAAAGAGTGCATTCCCTGATTTACAAATTATAGCAGGAAATGTAGCTACAGGAGAAGCTACCGTTGCTCTTATTGAAGCGGGAGCAGATGCAGTAAAAGTAGGAATTGGACCTGGTTCCATTTGTACTACTCGTGTGGTAGCAGGAGTGGGTGTTCCACAAATTACAGCCATTTATGACTGTGCAGAAGCAGCCAAACCTTATGGAATTCCAGTAATAGCAGATGGAGGAATTAAATATTCAGGTGATATAGTAAAAGCGATTATAGCAGGAGCTAGCGTTTGTATGATGGGAAGTTTATTCGCCGGCTGTGAAGAAAGTCCAGGAGCGACTGAATTATACCAAGGAAGAAAATACAAAGTATATCGTGGTATGGGATCCTTAGCAGCTATGGAAAAAGGAAGTAAAGATCGTTACTTCCAAGAAGATAGCAAAAAATTAGTTCCAGAAGGTGTAGAAGGTCGAGTAGCTTATAAAGGTTCAGTAGAAGATACTATTTATCAATTAATAGGTGGATTGCGAGCAGGTATGGGCTATGCAGGAACCAAAACAGTAAAAGATCTTCAAGAAAATGGACAATTTGTTCGAATTACAAATGCAGGATTGCGAGAAAGTCATCCTCATGATATTCAAATTACAAAAGAAGCACCTAACTATAGCATCGAACAATAATGAAGTTGCCTGGTAAAAGTTTCTTTTGCCAGGCATTTTTACCCAAAGGTAAAAAGTACAATATGAAAAGGAGGATATACAATGAATCATGAACAAGTATTAATCTTGGATTTTGGTGGACAATATAGTCAATTACTTGCGAGACGAGTACGTGAAGATAATGTCTATTGCGAAGTACTACCTTATGATACCTCTATCGAAAAAATTAAAAATAAAAATCCAAAGGGAATTATTTTAACGGGTGGACCTAATATTATTTATGATGAAGAAATACCAACTATGAATAAAGAGATTTTTGATTTAGAAGTTCCTGTTTTAGGCGTTTGTTATGGATACCAAATTATTGGACGTTTGTTTGGAGGACAATTAACAGAAGTACCTTATGGCGAATATAGAAAGGTAAACCTTTCCATCAATCAAAATCATCCATTGTTTAAAGAAGTAGACCAAGATACCATTGCTTGGAGCGGACAAACTCATTATTTTGCTGAAACTCCACAAAATTTTGAAAGTATTGCTCATACAGATTCTATACCTGTAGCAGCTATGGCAAATGATAAGAAAAAAATATATGGAGTACAATTTCATCCAGAAGTGAATCATACTTCTCAAGGAATTCAAATGATTCATAATTTCTTATATCAAATTTGTGGTTGTACAGGTGACTGGACAATGGAAGACTTTGCAGAAGCTTCTATTGAAACTTTAAGAAAACAAATTGGAGATAAAAAAGTGCTATGTGCTTTATCCGGTGGAGTAGATTCATCTGTAGCAGCCGTTCTTATTCATAAAGCAATTGGGAAACAACTAACTTGTATTTTAGTAGATCATGGCTTAATGAGAAAAAATGAGGCAAACGAGGTAGAAAAAACTTTCAAAGAACAATTCGATATGAATTTAATTCGAGTCAATGCTCAAGATCGATTTTTAACCAAATTAGCAGGGGTTACAGATCCAGAAACAAAAAGAAAAATTATTGGTGAAGAATTCATTCGAGTATTTGAAGAAGAAGCGAAAAAAATTGGAGCAGTAGATTACCTTGTACAAGGAACTAT
>JAAYSE010000034.1 GCA_012524135.1 Candidatus Epulonipiscium sp.
AAAAAAATACCAAATTATTTTGGTATTTAAGAAGATTGTAGCCGACTCAATCTTTTCTGTGCATTATATTTTTGATTGGAAGAAGGATATTCTTCTAATAATGTTTCATATATACTTATGGCTTTTTGAACATTCTCTGTATTTTCATAAATAACTGCAATAAAATAAAGAGCATCATCTGAAAAATACTGATCCTTAGCATATAGCAACGATTGATTCAATAAATTTAATGCTTTCTCATATTGTGTACTCCCTTGATTATACGCTTGAAGTCCTTGATTGTAAAAAATCCTTGCTGCTTTTGGATAAATATCTTGTATCCATTGTTGACGTAATTGTTCTTGCTCTGATTCTAACCAAGAAGGATCAATGGAATATATAATAGGGGCAGCTTCTTCTATTTTATTTTTTTGTAACAACAACGTAATTTGTTGTATTTTTTGTCTTTCCTCTAATCTTTTTTGTTCTTGTTCTAAAGTTTCATTGGTTTGTTGTAATTCATTATTTTCTTTTGTTAATTGATCTATTTGCTGCTGATATTTTTGAATTTGTTGACTAGTTACTTGTTGTTCTTGTTGAATTTCCTCTTCCAATTGATAAATATTTTTCTGTAAACCTTTCACTTTACTAGGCATAATAAAAATATATACTAAAGCTAACATACAAATAGCTCCTGTAATAAAAAGCCCGATAGAATTAAACGTTCCCCAAGAATTTCTTTCTTGTTTCTTTGATTGTTGATATATTGTTCTAGAATACTGAGATCTAGGAGCTTGTGTTTTTAAATTCTCCTGTTTCATTCCAACAGGTCTTATTTTATCCGCTTGCAAATATTGATAATATCGAAGAGCTATAGGATGGCTAATATCCATCGATAAGATTTTTTCAATCGACTCTAATGCTCTTTTTGGTTCATTATTCATCATCGAAGCCAGTGCTAATAATGCATGTGCTTCCAAAAATTGAGGATGTTGGACTACAATAGATTTTAATTGAATAAAAGCAATATCTTCACTTTTTTGTTGAAAAGCTTGAAGAGCTTGATTATATTTTTTTATTGCGTCACTCTGTTTTTCTAATGTTCTTTTATCTCTTTGCAACATTTTTATGTAATAAAAAGCCAAATTTTCTTCTTTTTTAAAATTAGAACTAAGTATCCAATGTTTTAAAGCAAATCCTACTTGTCCTATTTCATAATAAATCAATCCCAATAAATTGCGTGCCTGAATATTTTTTTTATCAAATCGAAGACTTTTTTCTAATGACTCAATAGCTCCACTTAAATCTCGAGAATGAGCTTGTTCTAATCCTTTGTTATATAATTTTTTTGATGCTTGCTTTATTTTTTTATATAAGTCAATATCTATATGACAAAAAGGGCATACGTGTTGTCTTTTGACTTCTTCATTACAATTTGGACATTTCACCACCATCTACTCCTTATTATTGTTTTGATTTTGCTTTTTAAGCATCCATTGTAGAATATCAAAAAGATCTTGTGTGTCATCGGAACGAATGTCAAATTCAATATCATCTACTTCTAAACATGGCTTATATTTTTTTAATTCTTCTTTAAAATCAATCATAAATGATAACTTTCCTCCTTCCTTTATTTATTCCCTACTTCTTCTATCTCTATAAAAAATCTATCTCTATACTTACTTTACTATAAATTTTCTAGTTCAATCCATTACATCATTCAAAAATAATTCTCTACATTTTTTCATTCAAATAGTTAATTTTTCTAAATTTAACTGTTTAAATAAAAATTTAAACATACTTAATGATCTGTACTATTTATATTATACACTTATTTTGTGATTGAAAACAAGATAATAAGGGAATTTTATTCTTTTAACTCAATGATAACCTAAACAGGATAATAATAGAGGTCCTTGATACAAATAATCGGAATGAATAAGGCTTACTACTTATAATAAAAGATGTGAATATATTCACATCTTTTATTATTTTAAAACCTTAATTGTAAAATATTATTTTATTATTTTTTTAATCCCTGTAAGCGTTCTTCTACTTGCTTCATCATATTTTCATATTTTTCTTGTTTTTTTCGTTCTCCTTCCACAACTGCTTCTGGAGCCTTATTAACAAATCCTTGATTATTTAATTTTTTAACCACTCGATCAATTTCTTTTGTTAATCTTTCTCTTTCTTTTTCTAATCGTTCAATTTCTTTTTCAATATCTACTAATTCAGCAAAAGGAATAAAAATACTCGCTCCTGGAATCACAGTAGAAACAGCATCTTCCCCTATTCCTAGTTTATCTTTTTGAATTTTTACTTCCGTAGCATAAGCTAAAGTGGCAAAGAATACTTTTCCTTTTTCAAAGATATTTCGAATTTCCTTATCTTCTGATATCACAAATACCGTTGCTTTTTTAGAAGGGGGCACATTCATTTCAGCACGAAGATTTCGGATATTTCTAATTCCTTGTTTCATTAATTCAATTTCTTTTTCTTCTTGCCTAAAATCCCATTCTTTACGATATTCAGGCCAAGAGGAAAACATAATGGTTTTCTCTTGATCTTGTATATACATAAAAATTTCTTCTGTAATAAATGGCATATAAGGATGAAGCAATTTTAAAGCATTAATAAGTACTGTTTGAAGAGTCCATAAAGCAGCTTTATTTGTTTTATCTTCTGCATTATATAAACGAGGTTTAACCATCTCAATATACCAATCGCAAAATTCTTCCCAAAAGAAATCATGAAGTTTTTGAACCGCAATACCTAATTCATATTTATTCATATTATCGGTTACTTCTTGAGCAAGCGTATTTACTTTAGATAAAATCCAACGATCCGCTGGAGTGAGTTCTGAAAGATCAACGGGTTTGATCTCTTTTCCTTCTATATTCATTAAAATAAATCGCGATGCATTCCATATTTTATTAGCAAAATTTCGACTGGCTTCTACTCGTTCCCAATAAAAACGCATATCATTTCCAGGTGCATTCCCTGTTACTAAAGTAAGCCGAAGAGCATCGGCACCATATTCATTAATAACTTCTAAAGGATCCACACCATTTCCTAGACTTTTACTCATTTTTCGCCCTTGTGAATCTCGTACTAATCCATGAATTAATACATCCTTAAAAGGTACTTCTCCCATATGTTCTATTCCTGAAAATACCATACGAACAACCCAAAAGAAAATAATATCATAACCAGTTACCAAAACATTCGTAGGATAAAAATATTTTAGCTCTTCTGTTTCTTCTGGCCATCCTAACGTAGAAAAAGGCCATAAAGCAGAACTAAACCAAGTATCTAAGGTATCTTCGTCTTGTTTTAATCGACTACTACCACAGACTGGACAAGTATCTGGTTTTTCTTTATCTACAATAATTTCATTACAATCTTGGCAATAGTATGCTGGGATACGATGTCCCCACCATAATTGTCTAGAAATACACCAATCACGAATATTTTCTAACCAGTGTAAATAAATTTTTCCAAAACGTTCTGGTACAAAACGTAATTGTCCTTCTTTTAATGCATCTATAGCTGGTTTTGCTAATTCTTCCATCTTCACAAACCATTGCATTTTAATCATAGGTTCAATGACACAATGACAACGATCGTGGAAACCTACATTATGCACATGATCTTCAATTTTTACTAAGAATCCTTGTTGTTCTAAATCTTTCACAATCGCTTTTCTTGCTTCGTAACGATCTAATCCAGAATAAAGACCTGCTTCTTCATTCATTGTACCATCATCATTCATTACAGAAATTTGTGGCAAATTATGTCTAAGCCCAACTTCAAAATCATTAGGATCATGAGCAGGAGTAATTTTTACAACCCCTGTCCCAAATTCTTGATCTACATATTCATCTGCGATAATAGGTATTTCACGATTTACTAAAGGTAAAATGACTGTTTTACCAATATATTTTTGATAGCGTTCGTCATCTGGATGAACGGCTACGGCGCTGTCCCCTAACATCGTTTCCGGACGAGTGGTAGCAATTTGAATATACTCATTGGTATCTTTAATACGATAACGTATATGCCAGAAATTACCTTTTGTTTCTTCATGTTCTACTTCTGCATCCGATATAGTAGTTTGACATTGAGGACACCAATTAATAATTTTAGCTCCACGATAAATATATCCTTCTTTGTATAAGCGTAGAAATACTTCTAATACAGCCTTTGATAATCCCTCATCCATGGTGAAACGTTCTCTTTCCCAATCACAAGAACTACCTAACTTTTGAAGCTGTAATAAAATTTTACCACCATATTTTTCTTTCCAATCCCAAGCACGATCTAAAAAAGCTTCTCGACCTATTTCTTCTTTTGTTAGTCCCTCTTTTGCCATTTGTTCAACAATTTTTACTTCTGTTGCAATACTCGCATGATCTGTACCTGGTTGCCATAATACATTATAGCCTTGCATTCTTTTCCAACGGATAAGAATATCTTGTAATGTATTATCCAATGCATGTCCCATATGAAGATGACCGGTAATATTGGGAGGTGGTATTACAATTGTAAAAGGTTCCTTCTTATGATCTACTTCTGCATGGAAATACCCTTGATCTAACCATTTTTTATATAGTCTTTCTTCCACCTGAGATGGATCATAAGTCTTATCTAAATTTTGTGCCATCTATATTTCCTCCTATCTTTATTATAAAAAAACAAATACAAATCCTGTTGCTACAAACATTAATCCAATAACTTTGATTAATAGAACTGTTTTTTCTAATAACATTTCTACATCTTGTAAATCCTGTTTTTCTTGTTCTTGATCATCGAAAGATATGCTTTGTTCGTTTTGAAAATATTTGTATTGATACTGTGTAATTTTTTTTGCACCAAATCCAATACTTGCACCAATCATTAGCAATATAATTCCTATTATTTGCATATTCTTTCACCCTTTATTGTAATAAAAAAGCTTCTTTCATCCTTATCCATAAGGACGAAAAGAAGCTGATTTCCGCGGTACCACCTTTTTTCCTAGCATTTCCTTATACTAGGCTCTTGTTCACGGATAACGGACGTGTACCGTTTATACTTACTATCCTTTCGGTATAAAAACTCCAGAGCTACTTTCTGTCTCTTTTACCCTAGAAAATCTTCCAGCCAAGGATTTTCCTCTCTGTAGAAAAAGATAACATACTCCTCTCCTTCATCGTCTATGCTTATATTTTACTCCTTTATAGTACAAAAATAATACTTATTTGTCAAGACACAAGTTCAGATTCTTCTATCTCTTCTAAACACTTATCTAGTACCTTTTGAGGTAATTCTGCTAATAAGACTTTATATTGTTTCAACTTTCTTAATTCTTGTTGAATTTCTTCTAATTGATCTTTCGTTTCTTCCCATTGCATTTCTTGTTTTTTATATTGTAAATTTAATTCATGTACTCGCTCTATGCGTTGATTCGGATCGAATAAAAACTCTATTTCTTGATCTAATGGTTCTTCATACTCTTCAAATGCTTCTTCAATAAATTCCCATAATTCTAACTCTAATTGACTTTTTTGGGAAGCGATTCGTTGATATTGCCTTCGTTGCTTCTGACCTTCACAATATTGACTCCATTGATATTCTAACATATGTAAATTATGAACACCCAATTTATCATATTCATAATCTAAAAACCGAGTATAATGTACATATCTTAATTTTGTTTTGTTTAATAACTCGACTGCTCGATTTTGTAACCGACTATTTTTTTGTAATTCATAATGAATTCTACGTTGTAAAATATATAACCACGTTCCTACAAATAACGATATTAAGGCCAAAACGCTGCCAAAAGCAACAACAGATACATCATATAAAGAATAACATAATACTAATAACAAAGATATAAATGTTAACCCTATAACAAAGCCTATACTAATTTTACGACTCACTACCAAAGTATGTTCCATTTTTTCTTTTGAAAATTGTAAATCGGCCCTTTCCCCTTCTAAATAATCAAGATCCATCTTAGCCTTTCTTTGTTTTTCTTCCATTTCTTCTATTTCTTTTAATAAAGATGGTATTTGTTTTTCGTATTGTTTTAATTTAGAATTTTTAACAGACGAATTTTGAAAATGACTTTTTAAATTTTCTCTTTCCTCTTCTGTTTCTTGTAATATACTCCATATCTTTTCTACCTTTTCTTTCTTTTCCTTTGAAAGTTGTTCATATATTACATAAATATTTTGTACGTTTTTTATTTCTTCTAGCTCTTGTTTTAATTCTTTTTTCTGCTGTTGCAATGATATAACATTTTCACATAAATGAGTTACATATGTCACATGATCATATATTTCCTCTACTTCTGTCTTTCGCTCACTAAAAATATTGAATGCATCTTTTGCTTTATTCGAAAAAATATGAAAGTCTTCTTTCATTCGTGCAAGACGTTGTTTAAAAGTTTTCTTCGTATACTTTTGTTTTTTCATCTTACTCCCTCTTTTATTTATAATAAATACAAAATATATGTCTTATTATATCAAATAAAGGAGGGGAAAACTACCAAGTATAAACAATTTAAAAATAGTACCTGAAAATACAATGCCACGATATATTTATAATTTTTCTAGAGGATTACGATATTTCTGAATCCATCCAAATAATATATCTTTTAATATTTCTTGATAATTTTTTATTTTTCCTTCTTTTTTCTGTACCCTCGCCCATTCTAATTTTACTGCATCATTATTTGGATATAATTGTAATGCTTGTTGAATTATTTTACTAGCTTGATCCTTTTGATTGGTTGTACGATATAATTTTGATAACATAATAAAACCTTGGGGATGAGGAGTAAACGTATGAAACGCTTCTTGAAGTAATTGAATCCCATCTTCACTTTTCTTTTGTTGTTCCAATATTTTCGCTTTTTCAATATAGTAACCCCAATTATGTTTAGAAGGTAGTTGCTCTATGACTTGCAAGGCTTGATCCACTTGATTTCGTTGTCGATACCAACGAGCTAAAGCTAAAAATCCTTCTATACTATCTGAAAAAGTAATGGAACGTTGATAGGCTAAGTACGCTTCCTCTTCGTTCTCTAACTTCTCTTGTAACTGTCCATAATAATACCAACCTTCTCCACACTCTTTAATAGAAAGTGCTTCTTTTAAAAATTCCTCGGCTTTTTTATATTCCTTTTGCTGTTGAGCTACAAAAGATAAATTAAACAATATCTTTATATTTTGAGGAGTTTTTGTATAAGCTGCAAATAAATATTGATAGGCCTTTTCGTATTGCTTTCTTTCCATATACGCAATACCTATATTATTTAATACTCTACTATCCTCTGTATATTGTAATGCCTTTTCGTAATACTCAATTGCTTTTTCATACTCTCCTCTTCGAATATAAAGATCTCCTTTATCTTTCGCTTTTTCCCATTCATGTTTATGTTCCCAACGGAAAATTTCTTTGCCCAGTAGATATAATTCTTTATCGCTAAAATAATCTATAATCCCTAAAAAATCAATATATTGTTTTGTAATACACTTGCTGTTTTTTTCTTTTGTGCTTGCTATCTGGTTAGCAATACTGGGAAGATCTAACTCTTCTCGAATCCAATCTTCTAATTTCCCCATGATAAAATCATCTATCGATTCTTTCCAATAATAATAACAATGATAATATAATTCTTCTAAAGAATAAATATTCTTTTGTGTGATCTCAAAATGATAAGGATATTTTATTTTATTAGGCGATATACTAGGCAATACTTTGGTATACATAACCTTAGTTCCTTTCTTTTATAAACGTACCAATTCAACAATACTATATGCTATATTATCAAGAATATCGGTAAATTTCTCTTGTAAATCATAATATTTTCCATCTGGTTTTGTTAGAGGATCGTAGGCTTCAATACTTTCTCGTTCTTTTCTAGCTACTACATAAGTAGTAATATGATTGTCTTCTAACATTTGACAGAGTTCACTCACATATTTACCACTATGAGTGGGTATATGCGGAGGAGCATCTGTAATTAGAATAAATATATTGTTCCCATTTTTTTCAACATAAGATGTTTGTAATAATTGAATACCTGTTTCAAGCGCATCTAATGAAGATTCAGGAATATCTCCTCCATAAGTTCTAGGAATGTTTTTCACTTGTCTTTGGAATTTTTCAGCATCATTTGTAAAATTATAAACACTTGGTTTTTCTCCTTCTCCTAAATCACCAAAACCAATGAGACCTAATTGAAATTCTACTCCTTTACTTCGTAAAATATTAGAAAACTCAATGGCGCGATCTTTTACTCCATGAATATACGCATCCATACTTCCTGTTGTATCAATCAAAAATACAATATTCATATTTTGTGGAGTTTTCATCACTTCTTCTTTTCTAGGTGGTGGTAATACCTTCGTTCGATCAAATTCTGCTCGTTCCTCTTTTCCTGTAGATAAGTCTTTTACATACACTTCAAAGAGGTTATTTTCATCAATCGCATACGTAATTTCTAATTGAGTAGTACCTTTTAATCCCTCTAACATAACACTTCCAATATACTTTTTATCTTCTTCGTTGTTTTGTTCCCATTGATAAACATCTACTTGTACTGAAGAAGCTCCAGACATACTAGCAAAATTACGATCTGAAACTTTAGCAGGAATCGGACTTCCCATAGGAATAATCGGAATCAATTTACGTTCCATCGTATGAATATTTACAATCGCCTCGGTACCAAAAATTTGACGACTAATTTGTCCAACTTTTACATTACTATTAGGCAGGTGAATAAGATAATTATAAATAGCTGCTCCCATTGCTACACTTTTTGCTGGATCTGTTGCACGATACGGCTCTTTGATATAACCAGCTACCATTCTTTTTACCATAGGTATTAAAGTAGATCCTCCTACTAAAATCACCTTAGAAATCTCATCGGGTTCCTTAGAAGCTCTATGTAACGCTTCTTTAATAATCTCACGGCTTCGATCTACATATTTTCGAATAAATCCTTCAAACTGTTCTCGCGTGATTTCCATGATTAAATTTTTAGGTACTCCTTCATGAATCAATAATGGATGAATACGTATCATTGCTTTATGAGTACCTGATAACTTTTTCTTTACTTGTTCCGCTTCTTGTTTTAATTTTTGTAATACTCGTTTTTTCTCTATAACTTCTAAATCATTAATATTAATATTGGTATCTTCATAAAATTTTTCTTTCATCCATTGAATCAATTCGCTATCAAAATCATCTCCGCCGAGGTTCATATCCCCTACATCGGATAATTCTTGAAAAATCTCTTCTCCATTTTCATCTTGAGACACTTTTAAAACACAGGCATCAAAGGTTCCTCCGCCTAAATCATATACTAATAAAGTTTGTGCATATCCTTGACGATAACCATATTCAATAGCTGCTGCTAAAGGTTCTGATAAAAGATAAACATTTTTAAAACCAGCTAATTCTCCTGCCCGTTTTGTTGCATAAATTTGACGATCGTTAAAATAAGCAGGATGAGTAATGACTACCTCTTCAAACGTTTCTCCCGATTGTTCTTCTGCTGCTTTTTTAAGTTTTTTAAGAATTTCCGAACTAATTTCTTCCGGTGTTTTTTGAATATCACCTACAGAAATTGGGTCATTATTACCCATATAACGTTTTATGGAGATCATTGTTTGTTCTGGATAAATAATAGCTCCTGCTTTCGCTTCACTTCCTACAATAATCCCTTCTTCTCCATAACATACTACAGAAGGAAGTACTTCTTCCATTCCATCTATCTTAACTACTTCTACTTCATCATTTTTATCATTATAAATGACTGCAATGGAATTGGTAGTTCCTAAATCAATTCCTAAATAAGCCATATTATTCGCCCTCCAATACTGTTGTTGTAAAACGACTAGGATCAAAAGTTTCTTTAAAACCACTAGGTGGATACAAATCACTAAATCCTAAATCTTCCACGCTTCCTTTTACAAGTCCACCTTCTTCTTCTACCAATAAAGTTACTTGTAATTTCGTTTTGCCTGAAGGCCTCTCTGGTAATCCTTTGATATGAACTTCTCCTATGAGCTTACAATGTTCGATCGTATCTTCTTTATCTATTCGTTCTAATATTTTTAATTCTAATGTAGTCATATCTTGAGGATCTGTTCCTGCTAGTGTAAATATATGACTTTTTTTTGCAAGCGTATAGGGAGTTCCGCGACGAATCATGGTAAAAAAAGATTTTCTATGTCCATGATCTACTTCTAAACCGATATCATGAGGAACTGTTACTTCAAATTCTACATCTACTTTTTCTGTATCCATATCTGGATGAGTTAAAAGTCCCATTTTCATCGCTGCATAATACGTAGCACCTAAGGAAATATCTAATGCGGGTCGTTCGGATGTATAAATCTTATTTTCTTCATTAAAAATACCAATGAGCATATCTTTGACCCAAGGCATTTGTGAAGATCCTCCCTCAAGTAACACTCGATCAATATCCGTTGCTACTAGAGCTCCTGTATAAGCTTCACGAAGAGCTTTTAAAACAAGTTTTCTGGTTGTTTCAATAAAATCATGGATCCAATCTTCCATTTGTTCTCTTGTAACTTGTTCAACAAAAGGTGGTATACAAAAGGTAAATGGAATTCGAAAAGCTTTTACACCAGATAAACGTTCTTTCGTTTCTTTTGCCCTCATAATCAGCTCTGCTTGATTTTCTTTTGTAATTTCTTCTTTTACTTGTCCTGTCTTATTTTGAATATAGTTGTAGCATTGATCAATAATAGTTTCATCAATATTATCTCCGCCATGATAAGCTTCTCCACCTTCACTAATTACTTGGAGTTTTATTTTTTTGTCATTTTTTTCTACCACGTGAAAAATAGTAATATCTAACGTTCCCCCACCAAAATCAAAAACCATAATTTTTTCATCTTGATTTAATTGATGTCGAAAATTATAAGCTAAAGCAGCTGCTTTTGGTTCTTCAATTAAACAAATTAATTTTTCTTTTAGTCCTGCTAACTCACAAGCTCGAACTGTTGCTTTTTTAGCACTATCATCAAAATCATAGGGTACCGAAACTACGCAACCAATAATTTCTGCTTTTGGATTTATATTTTGACAATGGGATATTAATTCTTGTAAAATTTTTGCTGAAATTTCTTCTGGCAAATATTCTTTTCCTCCAAGATTTATGGTTTCATTCGTTCCCATTTTTCGTTTAATTGAACGAATCGTTGTTTCTGGATAAATCTTCATAGAACGATATGCTTCTTCTCCAATGACCCATTCTCCTTTTTCTCCTTCTGCTCCGGATCGATATTGTACTACGGAAGGTAAAGGAACTTTACCAAAACCATTACTAATATCGATGGCTTCTGGTCTTTTATTACGATTGTCCCAATAACTAATAACAGAATTGGTAGTTCCTAAATCAATACCTAAAATATACCATTCTTCTGGTAAATCCCCTTGATCTTCGATCTGCTTTTTATATTCTTCCCAAGTCATTGGCTCACCTTTCCTTTCATAATTGAATTTCAAATTCCTTGACATAATCGGTAGCTGGAAAGAAATCTCCAAACCCACAATCTTTTATTATTCCCTGTATTTGAAAAGGATTTTTCATCTGACAACAAACTTCTAATTTTGTAGCTCCTTTGGGGCGAACTGGCAATCCTTTCAAGGAAACTTCACCAAGCTCTGATTCTTCTCCTTTTTCATTTCTTTTTAATATAAATAATTTTAATTCTTCTGTTTTAGAATGTTGAGTGATTAAAGAACAAACTGGTTGTTTCTGCCACCAAAAAGATTTCTTTTCAATAAAGGATATAAATTGATCTCCTCGTTTTGTCTTCACTTTAAGACCTATATCAAAAGGTACACGATGTACATCTTCCAGTTGAATTTGTAATGGATCTATTAAACCTAAATAAGATGCAGCAGCCCAACAAGCTCCTGCAGAAATTTGTCCTTCCGAAAAAGGAGAATGAATGATAGAAATATAAGGAAATTTTTCTTTTATCCTATGACATACCCAATCCATCTCAAAACCTCCACCAGATAAAACAATTTTGGTAATATCTTTTTCTGTAAGTGTTTTATCAATGGTTTTTGATAACGTATCTTCGATGAATTGTTCTAATTTTTCTTTCATCGGAGCAATAATAAATTCTAATTCTTGGCTTTGTATATTTTTTTGGAAAGCGGGATGTACAAAATTAAAATAAATTTTCATCGATTTTCCTTGATAATAGTGTTGTAGTAACATTGCCTTATTTTGATATAATAAATTATCAATTTGATGTAATACCTCTGATTGTAACTGATCAGATAACTCACCTGTATGTTCACAATATATTTGAATAAATAATTGTCTTAGTTTTTGATCAAATTTTTGTAAACCTAGAGACAAATCAAATAATGAAGAATATACTTCTCCCTGTATTTTTTCTTTCTCTGTTTGAATTTGGAAAATTCCACTTCGTATCGCCTCATTACCATAATCTAGATAAAGAATAGTTTCTTGTTTTTCTAATTGTCTTTGATGATACAAGGAGTGTAAAATACATTCTCGGTCAGGTAGCATAGTAATAAGTTTTTGATCTAATCCAGCTAAAGAAAAAGCACGATAAAATTCTTCCATTGCTAACTCTGAAAAATATGTAGGAGTAGCTACTACCATTCCTATGATTTCTGCATTGGGATTAATGTTTTTACATATGTCCACCAGTTCTTGAAGATAACGACTCAGTAAAACAGGAAAATTCATTGGCTTTCCAGCAATATCAATCCATTCTCCATATCCTAATCGTTTTATAGGATCATGAATAGTAATATCTTCAAAAAAACCTTTGTTAAGCAAAGCATATTCCCCATATACCCATTCTTTATTTTCCGGAATATATTGTAAGACAGTAGGAATCGAAGGTTTGCCATATCCACCGCTAACATCAATCCATTCTGGCTGATGACGATTTACATTCCAATATGAAATAACAGAAGTTTGATTTCCTATATCTATTCCTAAAATAAACTTACTTTCATCCTCTAATGGTTTATCCAGAGAAGTAAACATTTTTCTATACCGTTTCCAACTCATATTTGTACCCTCTTTATCGTGCAGCAATCACATTGGCTCTTAATAGTACTTGCCCTTGATATCGATAACCCGTATTGATACATTTTATAATCTCACCCTTTTGAAAGTTTTCATTCTTCTCTGCTAATAACACCTCTTGCTCTCTGCCATTAAATTTTTCATGAGGTTTAGGACTAATAAAATTAATCCCATATTCCTCTAAAGCCTCATATAATTGCTTTGTTAAATCATCTATTTGTATTACATATTGTTGAATAATTTCTTCTGTTTCTTCACGTATACGAGAGATAGAATAGTGTAATACTTCCTCAAAAGTACTGATTTCAAACAATAACTGATCTTTAAGATGATTGCTTATAATCTTATCCCATTGTTGTTTTGATTGTTCTTTCCATCGGGTCATTTTTTCTTGTATAAGCTTAGCATAACCTTCTTCTTGATCTTTTTTTAATATACTTTCTAAGGATGTATCCAGATCAATAGGATCTATAGAATAACTTTTATCTTCTTCCACCCATTTTTTATATAAAAAAATGGGGATCTCTTTATCTTCTTTGTCTTTTTTTAAAAAAGGATACACTAGGTCTCCTAAAAATTCTTTTATTTGTATTTTCCATTCTTCTTGTTCTTCTTCTATACTTTGTATTTTAATAGCTAATGTTTCATTAATTCCAGCAAAAATATCTTTTTGCTTTGTTGCCAATAAAAACTCCTCTTGTTCTTGATAATAGGTTTGAAATTGATGAAAAGATGTAAGTATCTTTTCCATCATGATTTGATACTGTTCTTTTTCTTGTTTCATACTATCTTTCCAACAATTATATTCCTTTTGCTCCCATTGCATTAAAAATTCTATATATAATTTTATCATACCATGCCAAGAATCCTGAAGTTGCTTGATCACTTCATGATATTCACTAAAGCGTTCTTCCACTCTTTCTTGAGGTATGGTCTTCATGTCCTCTACATACTTTTGTATACCTTCTTGTTGGATATACTGCTCAAAGCAAGTAAAATTGAGAAGTTTTTCCTTTGGCTCTTCCGTATTTTTTAAACCTTGTTCCCAAAAATAAACTTTTTTCTCTAACTGATCCCCTAACATCTCCATTTTTTGAAGCAATGGTATTTCCTGTTCTATCTTTTTCTTTAATACATTAATCTGAGTATTACAAATAGATTCTAATGTATTTTTTTGATTTTGAACGAATTCATAATATAGATGAAGAGTAGGTCTTTGATCAAAATCGTCCATTTGATTCATTCCATTGACTGTTACCTTTTGATAAAGAGTATATAAGATAGAACCAGTCTCCTGCCAAACCTGTTGATACAAATGTTGAATTTGTTCTAGATATATTTCTTTTGTATTTTGTCCATCATATTGAATCCATTGTTTTTGTAATTTTGTTCTCTCTTGTGATTGTAACCAATATTGAATAAAATCTTGTTCAATTTGTTGTAATTGAACAATAAAACTTTGTTTGGTTAAAGAGATATACTTTTCTTTTTCTAGTTGTATAGGATTGATCCCTGGTTTTCCATGTTCATAAAACTGCTGGTATTCAGAAAGCAAAATACTCATAATACCATTTAAAACATCTATGGTTTCTTGTTCTTCTACTCTTTCTAATCCTGTTTTTTGTTTCCTATATTCATCATTGATTTTTTTATATTCATAAAACAACTGTTCTAAAAATATAAAAATCTCTGCATCATAAAGAGCCAATCGATGATCTTTATGCAAATGATGAAGAATCTTAATCATTATTTTTACTCGAATGCTAAAAAAACATTCCTTTATTTCCTGTATCATTATTTGATCAAAAGCCTGTATCGTCTTTTCCCAAGCTTTTATCGTTTCTTCCTTTTGTTTTGAATCAGCAAGCCAGAACATACAACTCCTCCCATTCTGCCTTATTCGTATAACTCATCCACTGAAAGTTCTGTTTCTACTCCATCTGTACTCATACTTTTAGCCATTACTTTCAACATATTATCTTGTCCTACATGAAAAATAACTTTTACTTTTTCTTCTCCCTTAGAAGCTGCGGGTATTCCTCGTAAGCTCGTTCCCGCTAAACGTTTCATTCCTTCTTGATATACAAAATCTTTTTCTTTCTCTGTACCACTAGGTTTTGTATTTTCATACACAACAATAGCCATACTCGTTACATGATCAAAATTAGTAGTGAGTAATTCATCTGCTTCAATCGTTAAACCTTCTTTAGGTATGTCTAAGCCTTCTTCTACAATTTCCATAAAACGTCGACCTGCAATTTCTAGTCCTAAAGGATGAATTGTTTTTTCATGAACGATAGGTCCTCGTACTGTTGGCATCATAATCATATTACAATAGTATGCTGCTCCTCGTGAAATACTTAAAGCAGGACTCATTTTAGATTTAAAAGGATCTTTATTAAATTTTTCTTTGATTTTTTCATGAATTCGTGGCATAGCAGAACTTCCGCCTACCAAAAAGATTTCATCAATATCACTTTCTTGTAAAGCTGCAGCTTTTAAACATTCATCAACCGTTTCCAATGTTTTATCAATTAAATCTTCTACGCTTTTACCTTCCATTTTTTCAACTATTTCTGGTTTATCCCCTAATGAATTCACTCGCTTATGATGTAAAAAAGCCTCTTTAGAAATTTCCATATTGATATTGATCATCTTCGGTTCTTGAAGAAAAGGTGCTAAGACTACTTTGGTAGATTTCGCAGTAGATAAACGTTCTTTTGCTTGAGTTGCTACCTGTTGTAGACGAACTAATGCTGTTTTCTTTTGTCGTTTTGATACTCCATCATCTACCTCTAGATCAAAAAGATCTATTTCTCCATTTGTCATATTTTTAAACTCTTCATAAATTAAATCCATCATCATTTTATCGATATCATTACCACCTAAATGATTATCACCATAAGTACTTAAAATACTAATATTGGGTTCATTTTCTTCATCCATCTCGATATTTAAAATACAAGCATCAAAAGTTCCTCCACCAAAATCATAGACTAAAACTTTTTTATTTTTTCGTTCATTTACAGCATACGAAATGGCTGCTGCAGCTGGTTCCAATCGAAGATATATATTTTCTTCATCAAATCCTGCTAATTTAGCTGCTTCTTTTGTCATCTTTTTTTGCTTGTCCGTAGAGTTAGCTGGAACTGTAATAACACAACCCGAAAACTCTCCTGCAATTCCTAATTCTTCCTGTACATATTCATCTGCTTTTTGTTTTAAGTATCCTAAAATTTCCCCTGCAATTTGTTCTGGTTCAAATTCATATTCTTTATCTTCTACTTGTATTTTTATTTTTTGACCGGACCCAAGAAGTCGTTTTATAGATAATACCGTACTTTCCGGATAAATAATCGCTGCTTCTTTTGCTTGAATTCCAAAAATACGGGATAATTTATTTGGATCTTCTAAATCAATTTCAAATTGAATAGCCGTTGGAAACACATTGCTTCCGTCAATAGGAATGGTATGCACATCCCCTTCTTTAAAATCATAAACACTAATCACAGAATTAGTAGTTCCAAAATCAATTCCTAAAAACATTCCTCTTTCCACATCTAAACCTAATGTAGCCATATTTTATCCTCCTTTTGTATACTTGTATTTACAATAGTATACCTTTTTTCTCTTGTTGATAAAAAGAAAACCCTAATTCAATATATTTTTCTACTTCTTCAAACTGAAACAACGAATGATAGATTAATCCTTGATTAATAACATCATATGAGGTCTTTTTCCCTTGGACCTTCGTTAATTGCTTCGAATGATAAGTGCCTTCCTTAAGAATGATAGATGGTGTTTTAGAAGCAGCTATATAATAATGAAGTATTTCTCCATAAAACACTGGTAACATAACCGTATATATCCCCATACCAACATATTTCATAGGAACCTTCTGATTGTTCTTTGTTTTTTGATTTTTATAATAAAACCATAATTCTTCATTTTTAAAAGAATTACATAAAAAAGAAATGTTCTTTTCTATATACGAAAGATATTGCGTTTTGTCTTGTATCTTTTGTATCCAAGGAAAATGAATATTATTTTTAATTAATATAGGAAAAACTCTATCCAATACTTGTGATCGTTTAGGGGAATATACTTTTTCTTCTCCATATAAGTAAAGTAACGCATATCCTAATAAAGTTTGATTCGAATCATTTAAATATAACTCTTCTAATATATGAATTGTTCCCAATATAGGTAGTTTTTCTTCATGTAAAATTTGATAGGTACAATAGGTTGCAAATGCAAAATCTAAAACTGTAGGAGAATCCTTGTTATACATTCTGATAAAAATTTCTTCTACTGTAGAACTCCATTGTCTCGTCCAAATACTTTGTTGAACAATTTTTCTTTCCAATTGATCTATATGAATATCTTGTATATCGAAAGTCAATAATTTTTCTCGTAGTACTAATAGTTGATCGATGGTTCCATCAAAATAATTCTGTAAATCATCCATCCAAATTTCTTCCATAATACCTTTGTTCATACTCCATAAATAAAGAAACAGTACATAAGATGAACAGATTTTTTGCTGCATGCAATTTTGAATCAAGTGCATCATCTCTTGAGTAGATACCCACTCTATTCCCATAGTAGATAACCAAAAAAGTGCTTTTTCAACTTCACCCGTATAAATCAAAGTTCTAATTCCTTCTTGACGCATTTTTATTGGTAATTGTTCAAATGGTAATTTACTATAAAATTGATTTGCCTTTTCATATCTTTTTTCTTTTGCATAATATATTGCTAACCATTGATTCATTTCATAACAAAAATCTTTTGATATTTCATTCATTTCTACTGTTTCTTCTAAAAAAGAAATTTCTTGAGCGGAAAGGTTAGATTTTTTCATATATGCTTTCGCTAATAGAATACGAAAAGCTAAAGAATCATATCCTTGTTCCATATAGAACTGTAAAATAGTATCCGGAATAGGAGAAATAATTTTGGTAATAATAATCTCTGGTGGACATACTTCTCCATTTTTTCCTATACATAATACCGTGGAAGGTAAGTCAGAAAGCGAAATAAAAGCTTTTTGATTATATACTGGAATGTGATTTATAGTTGCTTCTTCAGAACTTTGAATAAATATAGTGTCTATATCGGAAGAAAGAACCTTTATTTCGTATAAACAAATAAAATCCCATAAAAAATGTAAATCTTCTTTTGAAAATTTTTGATCTTCCATTAACTTTTGATATAAGGTACCATAGTATACGCCAGTTCTTCCTTGAGAAAGACATTTTTTTGTAAAATCAATAATGTCCTCTTGTTCTTCTTTTGATAACCAGTCATATTGTGCCTTATTTTGAATTAAAATATGATATAAAAAAGCTTTATATTCCATGGGAAGAATCGAATTCATACACTGACTTTGAATAAGAGACATCGGTAATGATTCTTCTCCTGCCCAATAAGCTGCTTTTATATATAGCTGATCTATTTTATCAATATAGATTTGTTCTTCCCATGCTTTTTGATAAATCTCTAACGCTTGCTGATCTATTTTTTCATGATTAATATATAGCTTACATAATCCATGAAGAATGGGTTGTGAATGAGTTTCTTTATACCAATGATATAATTTATTTTCCCAATTACCCATCCATTCATATTGTTCTTGGGGTTGTTGTAAAAACCAAAAACAAAATTTTTCAACCACTTCTTTAGTAGTAAAACCATACCTCATTCCCCAGTGAATGGCTTGTAATAAAATAGGATTCATATCATTTAATAACGAAGGCTTGCTCATGAATAGCATATTTAACTCTAAATATAATAAAGGACTTCTACAATGATGTTCATAGGCTTTATATAAAATATCTAAACTCTTTTCTTCCTCTTCTTGTATCATACGAAGCAATCGAGCATATAAACATAATAAAAAAGGTTCTTCTGAAAATTGTGGAAAAGCTTTATCTAGTTTTTTCCAACTTCTCCTAACTTGAAAGGATTTTCCGATGTAAAAGGATAATAAGCACTGCAAGTATAAAACAATGATATACGTTTCTGGTTTTTCAATAAAAAGAGATTTTTTATATTTTTGAATGGATTCCAATTGTGTTTCTGCTTGTTCAAATTCATTTCCATCAATGAATAGTTGAATCAATAATAACCTCAAATATATATTGGCTGGGTCCCATTGTATTAATTGTTTAGCTTCTTCTATTGCCTGCAATATATAATATGGATAATGAAGAACTTGCATATTAGCTGCTATCCAATACCTTCCGATGCGACAATATCGTCGTTTCCAATTTATTTGATCAAATGGACCTTGCTTTTCACATTGTTCCATCATATATTCTATTTGTTGCTTCATTCCATTTCTACTCCCTTATCCTTCTTAAAATTTCTTCTTTTCCTACTCCAATTATATTTCAGGTCCTACCATAATGGTAAACTCTTTTTTTATTCCTTTTTTATTGACTACTGTTTGAACTATAATTTGTGTCTTATGAAAAATACCTTGAGAAAAAAAAGCTTTATAAAGAAATTGATTCCACTTAGTAAAATGAATAGTAAATGGAATACTAGCTTTTTGAGAAATTAAATATTTTTTAGCTTCAAATTGAACCCAAGAAGCATTAGGTCGAATATGAATGACTAAATCTTCTCCAGTATTATTAATAATCAAAATTTCTCCTTTATCTTCGTTATAAAAACTCTTTTGAGAAATTTGAATATCTAATGTTGGATTTTTGATGCCTGTTACTTCATATTTTAACCGTTGATAAGGAGTGTCTACAAAAATATAACCACACTGATACCTTTTTTTAAAAGCATTAGGAATAATACGATAAGGAATATATCCTCTACCTTGTTGGTCCAATTCCTCACTATTAATCTGATCTTTCCAAAGTTGAATCCAATCTACATTCGTTGTTATAATACCTTCTGTATAACCCCAATGTTCTTGTTGGATTTCTACTACATATTCCAAATCTCTCTTTTGCCCTTCTGTAATACGAATATATGTATCTGTATTAATAAGACTCCATTGTACTGGCTTTTTCCATCCACCACCTACTAGAAATGATTCTAAGGCTCGGTCAGCGGATTGATTCTTCACATATTGATATAAAGAAATCCAGGAAGAAAAATCTTGTTGAAGCCAGTGACTAAATTCTTTTGAATGAAAGTAATCCATCGCTTCTGACCAGTGATTTTTTGCATAATTAGCAAATGTTTCTAAATCATGCCACTCTCTTTTTTCTATATTAAAACCTTCACTCTCTTCTATTATAATCCAAATAGGAATTACTTTTTCCCCACCATTAGATAAAATGGTAAAGGAACATTCATACATTTGTGATACATTCATCCCTTTTGTATCAATACGATACATACATACCTGCTTATTACCTTCCCACTGATCTAGATCACAGGTAAGATAGGGATGAGAAGATAAAATGAAACCTTGTAACTGACCTCCACCTTGATTGTCAATAGTAAAAGCTCCTGTATATATAGTCGAAGGAGAAAGAGATAGATATAATTCTTCCGTAGATACTTGAAGAATAGGTAATTTTTCTTCATAATTAATATCTTGTATTTTATTAGTAAAATCCATTCTTATCTCCTTTCTATTTCTTTTTTTAGCAAATATTTTGAAATTCTTTACTATTATTTATTGTACTCTAGAATTTTTTTTACTGCAACTAAGATTCTCTAAAGAATATATTTAATAAATATTCCTTCAGAATATATAAAATATTATATCCTTTATTGCTTTATCAAAACTTTAAACGCCATTTTTAGTCTTGATTTTTTTCGTATACAGCAAATATTAAATATGATATACTGTAGATAAACTCTACTTTAAAGGAGGATTATGATGGAAAAATTTACTTTAGATAAAAACCAAACCACTTTGATGGTTATTGATATTCAAGATCGATTAGTACCTGCTATGAATATGGCAAAAAAAGTAGTACATAATACTCATATTTTATTAAGTGCTGCCAAAGAATTTAATATACCTATTATAACTACAGAACAATATCCAAAAGGTTTAGGAAATACTGTACCTGAACTTCAAAATGATATTGACCA
The DNA here is from genome assembly GCA_012524135.1 of Candidatus Epulonipiscium sp. GTDB lineage: Bacteria > Bacillota > Clostridia > Lachnospirales > JAAYNZ01 > JAAYNZ01. The sequence continues at coordinate 21,161 of JAAYSE010000034.1, forward strand.
CTCCTATCTTTTTGAAAAGGTTTGTTTTAATGCGTATACTGATGAAGTCAAAGTAGCTTTAGAACAACTCAATCGGAAAAAAATCATTATTACTGGTATGGAAACTCATATTTGTATATTTCAAACCGTACGTGATTTATTAATCAATGAATATGAAGTATTTGTAGTTTCTGATGCAATTTGTTCTCGTACGAAAGAAAATTATAAAAATGGTTTGGATCTTATGCAACAAATGGGAGCTATAATTACAAATACCGAAACAGTCCTTTTTGATTTACTAAAAAAAGCAGGTACTCCTTCCTTTAAAACCTTATCTAAATTAATTAAATAACCTAAGTAGCGCATTGAATTTTGTTCTTTAAAACTCAATGAATCACTTCGCTCTTTTTTAATAACAAAATTACTATATAAATAAACCATAATAGTCATGATATTATAAGATAGAAAGAGGTTTTTATATGTCTACAAAGCAAGCTTATCATGGTAGTGATGTTGAAATCATTGAAAAAATCTATGGTATACCTAAAGATGAAATTATTAATTTTAGTGGAAATGTCAATCCATTAGGAGTATCTGAAAAAGTAAAACAAGAACTAGCAGCTCATTTAGATTTAATTTCTACCTATCCTGATCGAAACTACACTACCCTAAGAAAAAAAATAGGATCTTATGTACATACAGATCCTCAAAATATCATTGTTGGTAATGGTACTACTGAACTTATTTCTATTTTAATGCAAAATCTAAAACCTAAAGAATCACTAATTATAGGACCTACGTATTCCGAGTATGAAAGAGAGATAAAACTACAAAATGGACAAGTTCATTACTATACCTTAGCAGAAAATTTAGATTTTCAAATGAATCTCTCTGATTTACTACAAAAAATTACACCTACAATTGATTTATTAGTACTTTGTAATCCTAATAATCCAACAGGTTCTGCTTTTTTACAAAAAGAACTAATAGAAATCTTACAGCAATGTAAAAAAACAAATACTTTTGTATTAATAGATGAAACTTATATGGAATTTGTAGAAAAAATAGATCAATTTACTGCTATTCCTCTAGTTTCTCATTATACAAACTTAATGGTTTTACGTGGTGTTTCTAAATTTTTTGCTGCTCCTGGATTACGTCTAGGATATGGAATTTGTGGAAATTCATCTGTACTTGAAAAAATTCAACAGCAAAAAAACCCTTGGACTCTTAACACTTTAGGCAGCTTCGCTGGAGAAATTATGTTTGAAGACGATAAATATATCCAAAAAACAAAAATGTTAATTCAAAAAGAAAGAACACGAATATATAATGAATTAACTACATGGCCTGAGATTTATCCCTATCCAACCTACTCTAATTTTATTTTAGTTAAGATCAAAAAAGAAAATATGACTTCTGCATATATATTTGAACAATTGATCCAACAAAAAATGATGATTCGAGATGCTAGTAGTTTTCAATTCTTAAATCAAAAATTTTTCCGTTTTTGTTTTATGTTACCAAAACAAAACGATCAACTATTACGTACTCTTAAAGAAATTTTAAATAAAAACTAATATGTATCAAACAGAAAGGTGAATATCTATAAGGAATTTACTAATATAGTAATCATAAATAGCATTTTTAATTGAAAAGCCTTGCGAATATTCGCAAGGCTTTTCTGAGGGCGGGATAATAATATAATTATTGTTAACAATTATATTATACTATATTTTAAAGTCGATATGTGTAGGTTTTTAGTATAATTTTTCAAAATACCTTAGTCCTATAGTCCTATTACGCTAAAGGATAAGCCATTGTAGTCATTAAAGTCATTTCTGCTTGACTCGTATCCATTCTACTATGTTGAACAATAATTGGCTCATCACTATCAATTTTTATAGCATAAGGTACACCTATAGGTATTCTTTCTCCCCATTGATCTTGAATTTGATCTAATCGAATATGATTCGTTCGTTTTGCGGCACAAATGGCAACAAAATCTTCCATCGGTTCTCTATCTTCAAAATAAATACTTATTTTAACATTTGCATCCCTTTCCCCAATATTAAGTACACAAATTGCTTCATGACTCACAAAATCTCCGTTGCTTTTTACTGGTAAAAATCCATCTGGTATAATCCATCTTTTCTTTCCTAAAGTATTCATCATACTCCTCCTATTTTAATATTATCTTTTTCCCATATTTTTATTATAACAGGTCCTATCATACCTGAATCTATATTAGCCTTATTAAAATGATTTGCAAGACTATTTTTTATTTCTACAAAAATAGTATTTTTTCCTTCTTGAATAAAATCTGTAATATCAAAGTTATAAGGACTCCACATTTTTACACCGACTTCTTTATTATTTACATATAAATGTGCAATTTCTCCCACTTTTCCTAAATCTAATTGTATTCGAATAAAAGAGTTTACATTTTTTAAGTATAGTTCTTTTTGATAAAACATAGTTCCTACATATTCTTTTACTTTTTGAATTTGTGTCCAAGACTTTAAGGAATCTATCTTCTGCAATTTCTGTTTTTGCATACCCATACTCCATCCTGAAGAAAAATCTATTATCTCAGTACTCTTTAAAACCTTTGTATCTATTTTATATTCCTTTTTTTCTATAAATACACTAGGAATAACACGAATAATTTTACTTTCTCTTCTTTCCAAATAAATTTCTATTTCATTTTGTTTTAACCCTTGTCTTATATTTGTATTGTTTTCAATACATCCATTCCACGGATCCCAAACTTCTATAAATCCTTTTATATTCAGATGTAAAGTGGAAACAATCGGTTCTTCTCCCTCATTAACTAATAAATAAAAATGTTGTTTTTCCTTCACTATATGAGATATTCGTAAATTATAATTTGCTGGTTGTAAATAACTATCTCTCGTAATTAATTGATCTAATAAAAAAATAATCTCATCTATATTTTTCAAAGGATGATATTGAATTAAAGGAATTTTTTCATTTTGAGGATTATATACTACTACATGAATTCCACTATCAATCATAGCTTGTAAAATAAATTGATTATTTTTATTAATACTTTGAATATCTTCAATGACTAATACTTTATATTTTTGTTGTGCAACTTCTAATATATCTCCTTTTATATGACAAGCAGATGAAGTAAGAATTTCGTTTTCCAAATAGTTAAATTCTATTTGATTTTGATATAAAGGTTTAACTATTTTCCATGGTAAGTAGTATGCTTCGCATAAAATAGCAATAGGAGTTTGATTGACACTATCTGTCATCAGCCATCCCATCCTCTTTATATAATCAGAAATTTGATTATAATAGGGCCACCAAATATTATTTGGTCCTACATCAGGCGGTCTTTCTCCATATCTTCTTTCTCCTCTAAGAGAATAAAAAAAAGCATGAGGAAATAAGAGATTCACTCCTCGAACGAAAAGCCAATCCATGTACCACTTCATATCATCCATTGAAAAACTCCAGTCAATGAAATTTTTCCCTGAACAAGCAAAACATTCATTTCCATTTCTTCTACGTCCCCGATGTCTAGCTGAATCAGAGCTACATTTTCCCATCGTACTGTGTTTTCCTTCCAAAGCCTTACCATCTTCTGGTGCTACCCATCTCCATACTAAATCTTGAGCAGGAATATGAAAATATTTTAATACACCAATATCATCACTATCTTCTGGATGTCCTGTTAATACAATATTGTGTTTTTTACACCAAGTAGAAATAGGACGATAATAGGATTGTTCTAATCGTTTATAAATAGCTTGTTTAAATTTTTTTCGTTTTACAATAGTTTCTTCTCCTGCTTGAAACCATAATATAGGAAGATCTGTAATATCATTACCTTGATCTTGATAAAAGGATAAAAAATCACTTGTCCAAGGTTGTAACCCTTGTATAGAATTACGTCCCATAATAGAAGGTTCATCTGTAAACATACCAATAATGGTATCTCCAAAATATTGTCCAAGCACCTGATAATAGCGATCATGTGTCAAATGAATAAATTCCTGTATAGCCTTGGGATTTAATAAATCACTAGAAGGTGGCCTATGGACTTCTCCATCATCTTCTCCAAAATGAATTCCGCGAATATGTCCACCTGTAAACGTTTCTATAAATAAAATGATAGACCAATCTCCTGTATCAGGTAATGTAAAAAAAATTTGATTTTCTTGTATCTCAATAGGCATACTATATTGTGGATCTATTTCTTTTTTTGACCGTTTTTTAACAGCCACTACTGCTATACAATTTTTTTGTTCTTCTTGATTTAGTATACGTTTAAACTCTTTCGCCTTACAAGGATATTCAATCATTTTTAATCCCTTACTTGCATACTCCGGATTTGATTGAACTACCATACCATGAGCAGATCCAGATGGATACATAGCTTCATCATATAAAACTACTTTCATATTTAATTTTTGAGCTTCTTGAACTGAACACACAACTAATTCCATAAATCTATCTGATAAGTAAGGAATTTCTTTGGGGATTCCTATTCTAGGATGAATAACAAATCCATTTATACCTTTATTATAAAAGTCATGAATTTGCTTTATTATCTCTTCCTCATTTAAATGATCATTCCAAAACCAAAAAGGAATGGGAGTATATTCTGCTTCAGGATTTAAAAATTGTTTTTGAAGTGTATCTTTATATACTTCTTCATAATCCTTCACTCTATTCATCATTTAGCCTACTCCTTTATACATTCATTACTTTATTTTTGTTGAATCAATCTATATTCGTATTTTCCTATTTCTAACACTCCTGCTAAAAGAGTCTCATTCGTAAGTACATCTATCCCTTCTGTTGGAAGGATTACTTTCCCTCCCTCACCATCCATATTGATAATAACCCAAAGTAAATTGTCTTTTCCTTTACGTGGTACTGCAATCGTTCCTTTTGATACATCTAATCGCAATATTATTTTTGCTTCTTTTGCATAATGATCAAGAACGTTTTTAATCATTTTTCTTCCATTTTCCCCCATAGGCATAGAACCAAGCATGACAATTTTTCCTTTGCCTAATTGATGTTCTGTAATAAATGCCTGTCCATGACTAGGTCCGCCCTCGATTACCCCCATAACTTTAGCTTCTATCGGTTTAAATACTGCACTCCATAAACCTAACTCTGCTGAAATACCAAAAGCTTTACCTCTAGAACCTGTACCTTCTATATGATAAGTATATAAAGTTTCCACTCCAGCGATCTTTTCTATGTTTCCTAATGCAGCATTCGTATGAACTGTATGTTCTTTCGTTCTTCCTCCTGTTAGAGGACCTATAATCCAAATCCCTCCTTGTTCTGCAAATTTCTTTGCACATTGTAAATATTCCTCCGATACATAAGGCATAAATGGAGTAAATAATACTTTATATCCTTCTAATTTTTCATTTTCATTAATAAGATCTCTATGAATACCAAGTTCTAATACATCCGTGTTAAAATCTGTCATAATACTCCGGTAATCTAAATTTTTATGATTTTCTGTCGTTAAAAATACTTTTGCTCGATCAGAATAGGTAATAGCAAACTCAGCTTGTACCGTTTTAGTTTTTATAAAAATAGGTTCTATTTCTTTTCTTGTCTTTTCTACTTCTAATACTTCTGCATATCCAATCGTTGGCTTACCCCAAGTACTAATTAATGATCCATGAGAGATTTCACAACCTGTTCTTTGTTGTCGAAAAAGCCAATAACAAAAACCTTTTGCTCCTAACGCATAAGCTGCTACTGCTTCCACAGCAAGGTATCCTTTTTTATGTGTCTTTCCAACTCGCGTCAAAGCACCTGTATGAGAAGTACTAGTTTCTAGGACCCAAAAATCTCGTCCTTTTTTAACATTTCGAAAACGATCAAATTTTACAATAAAATTTTGATACTCATCACTATGTGGATATCCATCTACTCCAGCAAAATCTAAATTTTTAAACAGACACTCGTTATCTACTCTAAAACCTAAACAACTATTATGAGTAATCGGTACTTTTGAATATTTTCTTATAATTGCTGCTTGTTCTTCTGCAAATTCTGCAATTTTTTCTCTGGAAAAAATTTGATACATAGTTGTTAATGATGCATTATGTAAAAATGGTGTAGGTAATGGTTGAGGTACTTGATCAAAACTTAAATATGATTCACTCCATATTTGAGTTCCCCATAACTCATTTAAATTTTCAATCGTTCCATAGCGTTCTTCTAACCATTTATGCCATAATTGTTTACAAGTTTCACACATACATTCTCCTACATGACATTTAAATTCATTATCTAATTGCCAAGCAATTAAACCTGGTAAATTTCCAAGAACTTTAGAAATTTTTTCTGTAATAATTCTTGCCCTTTCTCTAAAATAAGAATTATTTGTACAAATATGTTGCCTAGCTCCATGACTCATAACTGTACCATCTTTCTCCACATACATTCTTTCTGGATGTCCATAAGACATCCAAATAGGAGGTGTAGGGGTAGGAGTACACATAATAGTGTCAATACCATGTGCATAAAACTTTTTAATTATATCTACAAAAAAACTAACATCAATCTGTCCCTCTACCGGTTCCATCTTTGCCCAAGCAAACTCACCCATACGTATTACATTAATACCTGCTTTTTTCATATACTTAATATCTTCATCAATAACACTTTTATCCCATAATTCTGGATAATATGCGGCACCATGATATAATTTATTTTTCATTATAACCTCCATAAAATCTTTTTTATTTCTAAAAATTTTATTGACTTAAATATTTTATAAGTAACATATTTTTTGCATTTCTTTCATCATTAATCTTTCAATTTCACAAATAACTTTTTACCAATATGATAATTATTATCAAATCATTAATTGAATTTACAGTATTATCCTTCGGCTTATATTGCATATACTTTTAAATTTGCGTATTCTGCTACTAAAGGTGCCATTTGTCTAAAACCAATTTTGCCACCTTGTAAAAGAGGACCATACGTTTCTCCGTTATCTTTCCATTGAAAAATAGTTAAATTATTAATTTTAAAAATAATTTCATTTTTATCTTTTCTAAGTAACATATGATAGGGTGATCTTGCATCTTCTATAGAAGGAATAGGATCTGCTCCTTGTGTCACCAAATAAAATCCATAACTTTTTCTAAGATTACATGTATGAAAAGATCTTTCCTCTTCCCACATTCTTCTAAAATAAGAAACATGGAATGCATTGATATCACCATGATGATAACTATCATATTCACCTGTTCTAGGCACTAAAGTAGGATCAAAAATATCTTCCCCGTTCCTCCCTTTTGCCGCAAAAAAAAGTATACAAAGTCCTGGTTCTTGAATAGGCCAAAAATCCCATTGTATCTCTATATCTTTGGGAAAATCCTTAGGACACCAAAAAACAAAATTAGATTTTTGTCCTTCTTTAGGATCTAATGCATTGGCCATTCTCATTCTACCTGCTGAAAAACTAATATTTGCTTGTCCTTCTAAAATAAACTCCTTTACCTCTTCTGACGAACTCAACTTATTTTCATAAATTAAAGTCCTCATGCCTTAATTTCCCCTTTCTTCTGGTATCCAGTCTCCTATTAATTCAAGACATTGAATGATAAACAGATAACGCAAAGTCATACCACTATTAGCCCATGGAATTTCTTTAATAATTCTAGGACAAGCTAAACTTTTTACCTTTTGTTTATTCTTACTAGCATCTTTCGAATGAAGAACTCCATTATTTTCTCCTTCATACAATAAATGATTCCATACTTTTTCTGCTAATTTTTTATTCTTATTTACTACAGCAGAAAAAGCAGCAAGAGACAATGCAGTATCTTTTGATCCCCAATTTTTACATGACATCATATCTGGACGTCTCTTTAATTTTTCTTCATCATCTAATAAATAAAATTCTCCATAATCAGCTAACATTTGATCCCATTTTGGATTTTTAAGTAAGTTTGATAATTCCATCCATACACCTGGAGCACCAAAACAATTCATCATATGAAAAGAAGTAAGATCATCTCCCATATACATTAATTCATTTGTTTTAGGATCATAACCATAAACTGGTCCAGAACATAATTGATAAGGCATATTACTAATATCTTCTATACCTTTTACAATTTTTTGTTTATATGTTTTATCTTCATAACGTTCCCATTGAGTCATCCAATTTGATGTAAAAGCAGCCCAATCAGGAGAAACACGTACATGTGTTGGAACATCTCCTTTACTAAAATAAGCTCTCATTGGATCTAAATTTACGACATTATAATCCACATCTTTAACTTCATCTAATATTTCTCCTACTCGCTCATCTCCAGTTAAAAAATAATAAAACTTATGAATAGCTGCCATGCTCATTCGCACTTCTTTACAACCGCAACCCCAGTGCATAACATTATGTCTTGAACCAAATCCTTTATATTGACCAAAATGATATTGATCTACTTCACTAGCATGTCGTGTAAAAGCTTCTGCAGTTCTAAAAATTTCTTCTTGTCCAGAACGTAAAAACATATACCACAACCATATATTGGGATTAAACTCGTTATTATTCCATGCAAAACCACCTACATCATAACGCCAAGTATGTCGTACTGGATCATAAGCTCTCATAATATCCCCATAATCCCAGAATCCATACCATTTCCATTGTGCTTGTTGGTTTATGAAAAATTCATATCCATCTTTTAATTCTTTTTCTAATTGTTTTTTAATGTCACTACTTTTGTCTATTAAACTCCAAACTCCAAATACTTTGGTTTGATGATAATATTCTGGTTTGCATACCAATAATGGTGGATGTTGAACTTGTTTTCTCATCTCCATTAAAATCTCATGTTTTGGCGTTGTTTCGAAACATTGAAGAAAGATTTCATTAGTATTAGCAATTCCATAAGGAGTACTTCGCATTTCTCTAAAACCTTCATATCCTGATAAAACATGAGTTTCAGTATCATAATGTCGAAGATCCATCGCTTTTGAATCAGGTGACCATAACCACAGTGTAATTTTCCCCTGATTGGTTGTCATATTGGAAATTTCAAAAGAAGAAGGATATTTTTCCCAAAAATCTTTTTTACCAATGGCAATTCCTCCTTCTTTGCTACCCAAATAAGCTAATCCCATGGCTCTATTTCCTTCATCTGCTTTTAGCCAAGAACATCCTTCTTTTGTTCTTTTTAATAAAATAAAATGATCCGAAGAATCTTGTATTATTTTAAAATCATTCCAAACAGCAGATTCATCTAACAAACTTAAAAAATGTTCATCTTCTTTTTTATCAAAAGTAAGGATTTCCCCTTCTATTTGAGCTTTAAAGAAATCTACATATTTTCCTCTTGTTCTCCATGTATCTAAATTCTTAGGTGAGTCACAAAAAAATCCCGTATCTCCTCCTAAACGTATATGTCTATTATAAAGTTCACCTTGTAATGGAACTTGAAATTGAATACCTAATCCTTTAATAAAATCCATATGAGGATTTCCATCATAGAAAAATGTATAAACCATTTTCATAGAATCTTGCCCAGCATAAAAATAAAGTCTAATTGTAAATGGGAGCCATTGATTTGTTTCATTAAGTAATTGATGCTTTCCTTCTATTCGGATAACACAACGTATAGGTCCATTTTGTTCTACTTTCACATGATGAATAATACTATAAAAATCTTCTTCTTTATAAGTACGTTGTCCAAACGTACAATTTCTTTCTTCTCGAACACAAATTAACCGACTACCAGAACAAATAAGCTTTTGTCCTATAAAAATTTTTTGTATAATCTCAGCTCCTTCTGTTCCAATTATATAACTAACTTTTCCTGTATTAACTTCAATATTACCCTTTCCTTGCCTTACCTTTAAAGTAGGATTTTTTACTGTATATTTTGTTTTCTTTATAGTATACGGAGTATCTTTATTATCTAATAAACTAGTAGCATGTGCCGTCCATTTTACACTTCCATCGGGCCAAAAAGCTGTAGTCCATGTTTGAAGTGGCAATGCCTTACCTGAAGCATCAAAAAGAGATACGTCTTCTTCTTTTTGTAAAACTCCTTGTTCCCAAGGCACTCCCCATGTTATACCTGTTTTTTTTCCTACTGAATCTGTTAACTGTTTTAATTTTACTTCCATTATTCTAACCTCTCCTTTTTTAAATTCATATATATATCACTTTTATATTCTCTAAAAATCATCTCTATTTTTTAATTAAATCTTCTTCTATCAATTTGTTTAAATATAATATATCTACCTATATGAATTTATAAAATTTTATTTATCTTGTCGATATAATTGATTTATTTCTTCTATCAATTCTAGACCTCCTGACTCATCCCATAATTGATAAGCCTCATCCAATTCATCTTCTTCTATTTGACCCATAATATACTTTAAACGCGTTTTTTCTATGATTTCATCTAGCAAAACTCCTTTTTGAGACCAAACATCAGACGTAAGACCTTCTGCAGGATTAGAAATAACAATTTTTTTATTCTCTTCCATAATCTTTTTAACTTTATTTCTAATCGGAATATCTTTAATTTCGTAAAATAAATCTTCTGGAATTCCCATATGCAGTTGATTAATTTCTTTTGTTTCTTTTAATAACAAATGATCTTTAGAAGGAATAGCATATCCATTTATCTCTTTAAAATGACGACCTTCAATACCATTATTTAAAACAATTTGCATTTCTTTATCATTCAATTGATCTAAAAACTTCAATGTTTTTTTAAGTTCTTTTTCTGTTTTTATTCCTGATTTTGTAATTGCATGAAATCCTAAATATCCAGATGTATGCAAATTTCGCAAACCTTTAGGTCCTAGTACAGATCCTAAAACGTCATATTGATCACTTCTTTTATTTTGATCTGCATCTTCTTGTAATCTTCTTGCATGATCTAAAACATCAACAACCACCCCTGCTTTTCCCTTTTTCATTTCCTCCATCCACATACTAGAATCTAATACAGCAAAATTTTGAGTGACTAATTTTTCTTGGTATAACTTTCTAAAAAATCGTAAAGCTTCTCTGTATTCCTCCGTACGATGAGCAGGTATTAAATTTTCTTCCGAATCCCATCCCCATTGATTAGGTGCCCCAAACCAAATAGTCATAATATCCCAAGGTCCTGAATATTTACTCATAGCTAAACCATAAGTATCGTCTTTTCCATTTCCATCAGGATCTTGATATGTAAAAGCTTTTAACATCTGATAAAAATCTTCAATCGTTTTTAACTCTCCAAGATTTAGATTATCAGCCCAATCTTTTCGATAGGTAATTCCATTTCGCCCTATCGGTCTACTACGATAAACCCCATATATATTTCCATCAATAGCCGTATTTGCTAGAATAATAGAATCTGCTTGAGATAAATTAGTATATTCATCCAAATAAGGACCTACTTCCCACAAAAGTCCTGCACGTACTGCTTTTATAATACTTGCTCTTTTTTTATCTACTGTAATAATAGAAGGCAACTCTCTCGAGGCTAAAGTAATATTTAATTTATCTTCATAAGTTGAATTAGGTACCCAAATAAAATCAATTTTTGTATTGGTATATTCTTCTATTTTATCCTTTACTAAACTATCTTGAGCTAAAGGTTCTCCTGAATGAGTAATAGACATAATACTAAGGGAAAATGGTTGTTCTAGTGATTGATTTCTCTTCTTATTGGATGAACAACCAGTGATTAAAACTAAACTACTGATCAAAAAATAAAATACTATTTTTTTTGCTAGCTTCATTACCATTCCCCCCTATAATCCACTATTTTTTCTAATTTCTTTTCTATATTTCCCCGGCGTAATTCCTTCTAACTTTTTAAAATATCGAATAAAATTTTGAGAATTGTTGTAACGTAACTTTTTTGCAATTTCTTGCACAGTTAAATCCGTTTCCTTCAACCATTGTTTAGCAATTTTTAAACGATATTGTGCAACATATTCACTAAAACTAGTATTCATTTCCTTACGCATTATCTTCCAAATATAGCTTGGATGATAATGAAGACGAGCAGCACATTCCTCTAAAGTTAAATCTGCTTCATATTCTTCTTTAATAATACGAAGTACATCATCTAAAATTTGCTTATGAGTATTTTCACTTCTAGCTTCTCGAATAGAAATAATCGGATTAATAACTTCTTCTTTAAACCAAATTTTCATATCGTCGGCATTGATTAGTTTATTCACTTCTTCAAAAATATTATGCTTATCTTCAAATAAACTATTGATAGATTCTCCCGAATCTTGTAAAACACCAAGAATTTCTATAAGTAATCTTGTAAAACATACTTGATATTCATTAAACGTAAGTTGTTCTTTTACAATTTCATCTACCAATTGATCTAATAATTTTTCTGACTGTTCCCTATCTTCCATATTGATCGCTTGTATTAAATCATTAGCCATTGTCTTAGGATAGGCTTGCCTAATATATTGTCCTGGCTGTACTTCATGAAAAAATAAAATCACTTCTTCACCTAATCCAATTCTACAACGAAGAGCTTCTAAGCTTTCTTTATAAGCTATCTGTGTATGAATAAGATTTTGAAAAGGTCGACTAATACCAATACTAATAATAATATTTAATCTTTCCTTTATTATGATTTGAATTTTTTTAGCGAAATTATAAACTTCTTGATTTATTATTTCTTCTTCCTCATTATATCCTTTAACTAAAACTGTCTGAACTCGATTTGTAAATACTGGTTTTAAAAAAATTTGATCTCCTATTACTTTCTCTGCAATACGGTGAATTCCTAACATAATCATATCTTTTCGAGATGCTAATTCTTCTTTTTGAATTGTACTATCTATTTCAACTGTCATAACTACTACTTTATTCCAGTCAACAGCTTCGCCTAATGACTTTAATTTTTCTTGTATCTCTTTTTCTTGTATTTCCCCTTGAATCAAACGAATTAAAAATAATTCTTCTACCTGATGTAGTTGTAACTTAATTTGTTCTTGCATCGCATTTTTTGTTGTAATAATAGTATTTATACCTTCTCCTATATATTTCATTTCATTTTCTACACTACCATTGTTACTATTAGTAATTTCATTTTTTACACTATTGTAAATATTTTTAACAGGCTTATAAATCATCTTATTACTGCCAAATACTGAAATACATAAAGATAATCCCATTAATCCTAAACATAATAAAAAAGTCATCAAGGCAATTACTCTAGAGTCTTTTGTAATTTGATGAATTGAATAAATAGAAATATAAGTCCAACCATTATAATCAGATGTAGTATAATTAATACCGACTTTTTGTCCATCTATTATTGTTTTTAAAAAGCCTTGCGTTTTATTTAAATCCCTCATCTTTTTTTTAAAAGAATACTCTGTAAAATAATCACCTATAACAGAGGAATTATCATCATATAAAATTCGATTATTTTCATCAAGAATTAAAAATCTTTCACCTTTTCTTTCTGATCGAATAATTTTGTCAAATTGATATTGAGATAAACTAACAATAACTCCCGCTTTAGGATGTACTTGATTAAAAGGAAATCGAATAACCATAGCGATATTTTCAATATTATTACTATTATTCTCTTGATCTTGATTACTCTGTGAATCCACATAAGTCCAATAAATATTATAGGGAACATTAATCATATCAATTAATTGTTTTTTATTTGTTAAATTATCTAATTCTCCTGCACTTTCATTACTAATAAACCACCCTTTGTCTTGATTAATTAAGTACGCATTTTTAACCGTAGTATGAATGTTCATTAATCCTTGTAATTGTTTTTGTACGTATAAAATAGAATCTATATCTTGATAATTTAATGGCTTATCAATAATACTCGTTGTTTCTTGAGAATAAGCAAAAAGAGTATAATAATTATGAATAAACTTTAAATTTTCTTCCACTGTCATTTGAATTTGATCAAGCACTTGTAAATTACTTTTATTTACCTTCGCTTGAATCATATTTGACGATTTCCAAATAGAAAATATTCCAAGAACTAATACAGGTAATGTACTAAGCAAAACATAAAATGCAATCAATCTTCTGAAATAAGTTGAATTCCTATTTTTCATATTGACCCCCATCTCTGATCCTGTTAAACTAAAAATAATACTAATTTTTCTACCATTATTTAAAAAGACTATATATTTTATACAAAACACATAGTCTTTTTAAGTTAATAGTATCCTTTTTAGACTAAATCGTCAATGGGTATCTTGCATGTATGGCTTATTTTATTGCTTCGTATGCTTTATTAAATTCATTTACAATCTCTTGTCCTCCCTGGGCATACCATCGATCTACAATTTCTTGAAAACCCTTTTCATCAATTTGTCCTACAATAAATTGAACTCGTGCATCACTAATAAGTTGTTCTAACTGAGAACCTTTTTCTGCATATGTATCTGATGTTAAAGGTTCTGCTGGATTTGCAACCACATATTCTATATTTTCTTTTTGTACTTCAAAAGCACGTTCTTGAATTGGTTTTTGTTCCATGGGATAAAGCTTATCTACTACATTAGTCATAAATTGATTTAATCCTTCTCGTGGATCAGAATCAAATTTCATCGTTACAACTTCATGTTTATCATTAAAATTATAATGAACTCCTTCTACCCCATAATTTAATAAATTTTGACCTTCTTCTGTATTTAAAATATCTAAAAATTGAAGAGCATCTCGCATATCTTCTTCTTTAGGAGCACCGTTTTTAGAGATAGCTACAAAACCTGAATGACCAGATGTAGGTAAAACTCTTTTTCCGTGTGGTCCTTCTACCATACCCATAACCCATACATTATCTTCAATTCCCTTTTCATCAATAAAATAGTTTTGAAAACGATTGGCTTGATCGCTAACATCAATATATACTCCAGACTTTCCATTTTTAAAATCCATTTGCCAATCTGATGTTTCCATAGCTGGAAAGTCTTTGTTAATCAATCCTTCTTCATATAATTTTTTTGCAAACTTCATCGATTCGATGTAACCTTCTGTAACAAATTCTGGTTCTAATTTCCCATCTTCTCCAACTCCCCATACATTATGACCACCAAAAGCTACATTTAGTTGATCTAAAGGTCCAGACCACTTACACCATGTCATACCATACGTATCATCTTTTCCATTTTGATCTGGATCATTATAAGTAAAAGCATAAAGCATATTATATAAATCATCCATCGTTTTTGGTTCTTCCATACCTACATTTTCTAACCAATCTTTACGATAAGAAATACCATTTCTCCCCAAAGGCCTTGCTCTATATATTCCATAAATACGTCCATCAATTGAAATATTATTCATCACTACTTCATTAGCTTCAGCTAAATTAGGATAATTTTTATATTCATCTGTAATATCCCAAAAAGCCCCTACGCGAGCATTATTAATAAAACTTGCTGTTTTTCCAGTTAATACAACTAAAGTTGGAAGGTTTCCCGCTGCCATTCTTGTATTTAATTGATCTTCATAACTAGAGTTTAATAAATAATCAATCTTAATATCATATCCCGTTAATTCCTCTAATGCCCGAAAAGTAGGTTCATCTTCATCTGCCGGAGTTCCTGTAAAAGTAATAGATAAAATACTAATTTCTTTCTTTTTTTCTTCCTTTGTAAGGCTAACATTATCTGAACTACTTACAGCATCTGTACTTTGATCTCCATTATCTCCACAAGCAACTAATACAGATACAACTAATACTAAAACAAATAAAAAACTTAAAACTTTACATTTTTTTTTCATTTTCATCTCCCCTTCATTTTTAAACATTTCTATTGTAACTTTTAAATTACAATCTTAACCTTTAACAGCTCCAATCATAACACCTTTTGTAAAATGCTTTTGCAAAAATGGATATACAATTAATATAGGCAAAGTACCAAAAACAATAACAGCATTACGTACACTTTCTGCAGGTGGCCTTACATATTCTTGATCAAAACTTGCACCATCGATATTTCCTGAAGCCAAAAGAACAATTTGTCGTAACATAATTTGTAAAGGCCATTTTTTATTATCACTAATATAAAGCAAAGAAGAACGATAATTATTCCAATATCCTACTGCGTAAAATAAAGAAAAAGTAGCAATAACCGGCATCGATAATGGAAGGATAATTCTCACAAATATACCTATAGTACTACAACCATCTACTTTTGCCGAATCTTCCATTTCTTGTGGTATTTCCTGAAAAAAATTTTTAACAATAATCAAATTCCACGTACTTAAGGCGCCAGGTAAAATAAGTGCCCAATAAGTATTTAATAATTTCAAGCCCTTAATAACTAAGAAAGTTGGAATCATTCCTCCTCCAAATACTAACGTAAAAGTAATTAATGACAGTAAAACATTTCTACCAACAAGATTTTTTTTAGATAAAGGATAGGCCATAGTTAAAGTAAAAAACATAGCAATGAATGTTCCTACCAACGTCACAAATACAGAAATCAAAAAAGCCCTCGGTAAAGCTTGTGAAGAAAAAATATACTTATAAGCTTCAAACTGAAAAACGGACGGAATGATAAAAAAAGGTTTTTCTACAATTTCTGCTTCTGTTGCAAATGAACAACCAATAACATATAAAAACGGTACTATGGTTGCAATAGAAAAAGCTGCTAAAAAAATCACATTAAATACATCAAAAAATCTAGATAACCAAGTATCATTTCTATTATTCATTTATATCACCACTTTCTCGTTATTTTCAAAAGATTCCTGAATCACCCACTCTTTTAGCAAGTTTATTTGCTGAAAAAATTAAAATAATTCCTATTAACGATTTAAACAAACCAACGGCAGTTGAATAACTAAATGCTCCTCTCGTAATCCCCATAATATAAACATAAGTATCAAAAACTTCTGAAACACTACGATTTAATGAATTACTCATAAGAAATATTTGATCAAATCCATTATCTAAAACACTTCCCATACGTAAAATTAACAATACTACTATCGTACTTCTAATAGAAGGTAACGTAATATGCCATAACTGTTTAAAGCGACTCGCTCCATCTACAATAGCAGCTTCATATTGCTCCATATCCACACCAGCCATGGCTGCCAAAAATATAATAGTTCCCCATCCTGTTTCTTTCCATATGGTTTGACCAATAATCATAGGCCTAAAACTCTCTATATTGGTAAGAAAAGGAATCCCATTTCTTCCCATTGATAAAAAAACTCTATTTACAACACCCGTAGAATTAAACAATGTAAATGTTAAACTAGCTACTATAACCCATGATAAAAAATGAGGTACATAAATTAAAGTTTGAATAGTTCTTTTATACCATTGTTTTCTAATTTCATTTAACATAAGTGCTAAAATAATTGGTGCCGGAAAAGAAAAAATAATACTATAAAAAGAAATTGATAATGTATTTACAAATAATCTTTTAAAATCAGGATTAGTAAAAAAATCAATAAAATGTTTGCATCCTACCCAAGGACTTTTCCAAAAACCAAGATAGGGATTATAATCCTGAAAAGCAATTAGTATTCCCCACATCGGTGCATATTTAAAAACAATAAAATGTAAAATTCCTGGAATTAAAAGAATATAAAGCCATGGATCTTTTTTGATTGTTTTAAAAATAGATTGCCTTTTTATTTTTGAAGATTGTTTTTTTACATTTTCCTTTTTATATTGAATATGTTGATTAGGCAATGTCATACCTCCTTTTCCTTTTTATTTTTTAAGAATTACAACCATACGGTGTATCTACATTGTAACTTTCTACTTTGTAAACTTCAATAATCATGTATTAGACATCTATTTGTTTTTTGTGTATAATTCACAAATAATCATCTTATAGACTTTACTAATGTTTTCTTTATTATGATTATTTATCAATGAATTTCAAAAGAAGTACATTTTTTAATATGCCAAGTCTGTATCTACTAGTATTGTAAATAATTTTTACTACCAATCGAATTACTAAAAAGCCTCTGTTACTTATTATAGGTAACAGAGGCTTTTTAACATTAATTAAATTAACCATAGTTCATTCTTTTAAAAGAACTATTATCTACACTTATTGTGCTTTACGTATTTCTTTTAATAGCTGATCAATAAAACGACTTGCTTCGGATTTTGTTAAATGATCTAATTCTATTTCTTTTTTTTGCATGCGTAACAAACTTTTTAGATAATTTTTTTGTTTTATTGTAATTGGTTCTTGTTTTTTTGGTTTCCACATCATAGGTTTGGGTATAAATTCTTCTGGATAAAGATTATAAAATTCTTTTTTTAGATTTAAAAACACTTCATATGTTGCTTTTGCGTCATCATAAGCACGATGGGCATTCTCTAAATCAATATGATAATAATCACAAACAGATCCTAAACTTCGACTAGGCAAATGCTTAAGAAACTTACG
>JAAYSE010000191.1 GCA_012524135.1 Candidatus Epulonipiscium sp.
ATTGCATTGATGATAGTATATAAATAGTATAAAATAAAGATAAGGATAACAACAATAATAATAGAAAGGGGTAAGTAGTATGAAGAAAAAGATAGCTAATTTTCTTTCCGTATTACTAGTAATTAGTGTGTTTGTAGGATGTTCTTCTAATAAATCAAAAGATACAGAGACTACGAATCAACCAGTTCAAAAGGAACAGCAAGTAGAAGATAAACAAGAAACAAAAGTGGAAGAAAAAACAGAAGAAAAAAATTTAGGTAGTGTCACAGTTTATACACCTCACAATGCAGAAGTAGTAAATCCTATTGTTAAGGAATTTCAAGAAAGAACAGGAATTCGAGTGGATGTAGTAGCTGCTGGAACAGGAGAACTATTAAAAAGGGTTGAAGCAGAGAGCAATAACCCGTTAGGTGATGTTATGTGGGGAGGAGGAGCAGAATCTCTAGATTCTTTTAAAGAATATTTTGAACCTTATATCTCTACTCATGATGATAAAATACCTACTCATTTTAGAGATAAAGATCATTATTGGAATGGATTCAGTGCTTTGCCCATGGTTATTATGTATAATAAAAAATTAGTGAAACCAGAAGAAGTACCTACTTCTTGGGAAGATCTCTTAGATGAAAAATGGAAGGGTAAAATAGCGTATGCTGATCCAGCTCGTTCTGGTTCTTCTTATACAACTTTAGTTACTATTTTAACGGCTTATAAGGATGATGGAGCTGATGGTTGGAACTTTATTAAAAAATTTATTAATAATTTAGATGGTAAGCTTATCTCCGGTTCTTCAGGAGTATATAAAGGAGTAGCTGATGGAGAGTATAGCTTAGGCTTAACTTTGGAAGAGGCTGCTATGCGTTATATTACATCAGGTGCAGATGTGGGGTTAATTTATCCAGAAGAAGGAACGTCTGCTGTACCAGATGGAATTGCTCTTATCAAGGGAGCTCAAAATCTTGAAAATGCTAAAACGTTTATTGAGTTTACACTTAGTGAAGATGTACAAGATATGGTTGTAAATGAATTTAGTAGACGTTCTATTCGTTCTGATGCAGGAAGCCCAGAAGGTTTGGAAGCTATGGATACAATTAAATTAGTAGATTATGATTTTTCTTGGGCAGCGAATAATAAAGAAACTGTGTTGGATAAATGGAAATCAATTCTTACAGGTCAAGAATAAAAGAAAGATTGATTAGATAAAAAATTAGGGCATTTTAACAATGCCCTAATTTTATCTAAAAACAGATAAGGAGGCATAAGAATGAGTTATTCTGTTCAATTTACTAATGTAGTTAAAAAATTTGGAGATTATAAAGCGGTCAATAATGCTAATTTTACAGTAAATAAAGGTGAGTTTTTTACTCTTTTAGGACCTTCGGGCTGTGGGAAAACAACGTTACTTCGAATGGTGGCAGGTTTTAATGAGATTGATGAAGGAGAAATTCGCTTTGACGAAAAAGTGATTAATTTCACTCCAGCTCATAAGAGAAATATTGGTATGGTATTTCAGAATTATGCGATTTTTCCTCATCTTTCTGTATATAAAAATGTAGCTTATGGTTTAAAAGCTAGAAAAGTGCCAGAAAAAGAAATACAAAAACGAGTAGAAGAAGCTTTGCAAATGGTACGTATGGAAGAGTTTCGAGATCGACAACCTGCCCAATTAAGTGGGGGGCAACAACAGCGTATTGCTTTAGCTAGAGCTATTGTAATTCATCCGGATGTTCTTTTAATGGATGAACCTTTAAGTAACTTAGATGCTAAATTAAGGGTGGAAATGCGATCAATTATTAAAAAACTACAAAAGGATTTAGGTATTACAACTATCTATGTTACTCATGATCAAGAAGAAGCATTAGCTATTTCTGATCGTATTGCTGTTATGAAAAAGGGTGTTATTCAACAAATTGATGTACCCGAAATAATTTATAAAAAGCCTGCAAATGCTTTTATTGCAAATTTTATTGGAACTTCTAATTTTATTCCAGGAACGATAGTTCCTATGGGAAATGGTTTGCAACATCAACTAACTCTTTTGGATAAATGGACAATCGAAATAAATCTTTTAAAATCGTATGAAGGAGAAGTGATGGTTTCAGTACGTCCGGAACAGATAGAACTTCAACAACCTCAAAAGGAAAGTATACAAGGAAAAGTGATACTAGCAACCTTTTTAGGTGATTTTATCAATTATGAAATTGAATTAGAGAATAAACAAATTATACAAGTAAATGAGTATGCAAAGGCGGGAGCAAAATTACGATCAGAGGGAGATTGGGTAAGTGTAATACTAGATCCATATAAGATGAATATTTATGATGAAAAAGGGAAGGAGGCTTTATTATGATTGTGAATGAAAAAAAGAAATCCCCTGTTTTTCATCATATGATGGATTTTTGGAATATTATAACAATTATTTCGCTTATTATTTTAACGATTACTTTATTGTATCCTTTTTCTTCTTTAATTCTTAAAAGTTTCATTGATAAGACAGGGGAAAGTTTTACTGTAAAAAACTATATTAATTTTTTCAAACTGCCTTATTATTTTTCTACTCTTAAACATAGTTTAGTAGTTTGCCTTTTATCCACTTTTTTTGCTACTTTAGTAGGTTTACCTATGGCTTATATTTCAACCCGATTTAATATTTATGGAAAAAAAATTTTAAATCTTATGGTGATTTTATCTTTAATGTCCCCTCCTTTTATTGGAGCATATGCTTGGATTTTAATGTTGGGACGAAATGGATTTTTAACAAGAGCTTTAGAGTCTATTGGGTTAAGAGTTCCACCTATTTATGGGCTTAAGGGAATTGTATTAGTATTTACCCTTAAATTTTTCCCTTATATTTATCTTTATGTATCTGGAGCTTTGCAAAGTATTGATTCTTCTTTAGAAGAGGCAGCAGAGAATTTAGGAGTATCAGGATTTAAAAAAATTATGACAGTAACTTTTCCTTTGATATTACCTACTATATCAGCAGGTGCATTGATGGTATTTATGACTTCTTTGGCTGATTTTGGTACACCTATGTTGATTGGGGAAGGGTATAAAGTACTTCCAGTATTAGTATATGAAGAATTTATGAGTGAAATTGGTGGTAACGTATCGATGGCTAGTACATTAAGTGTTATCATTGTATTGTGTTCACTTACAGTGTTGTTTATTCAAAAGAAGATTATAGCAAAGAAAAATTATACAATGAGTGCATTACGTCCACCTAAAGTAAAGGAATTAACATTAGGAAAAAGAATCTTAGCAACAGTTTTTTGCTTTTTAGTAGCTTTAATAGCGATGTCGCAACAGATTGTAGTTATTGTTACTTCTTTTTTAAAGACCAGTGGTCCTCTATTTTTAAAAGAGTTTAGTTTAGAAAGTTATCGCTTGGTAAGACATCGCCTTTCTCATAATATTAGTAATACTTTTGCGTTTTCCACTATTGCCATTATTATTATGATTATTGCTGGGATGCTACTTTCATATGTTATTGTGCGAAAACGAACAAAAATTACTGGAATATTAGATATGTTAATTATGTTTCCTTATGTTATACCAGGAGCTGTTTTAGGGATTACGTTACTGGTTGCTTTTAATCAAGGTCCTATTATTTTAAGTGGAACAGCAGTTATTATGATTTTATCATATGTTATTAGAAAGCTACCATATACTATCCGATCTAGTACAGCTATTTTATATCAAATTGATCCTAGTATTGAAGAGGCTTCTATTAATTTAGGAGTATCTCCAATGAAAACTTTCTTTAAAACAACAGCACGATTAATGGCACCAGGAATTTTTTCAGGTGCAACATTAAGCTGGATTACAACAATTAATGAATTAAGTTCGAGTATTATTTTATATACGGGACGAACAGCTACGATTTCTGTAGCTATTTATACGGAAGTAATCAGGGCTAGTTTTGGTACAGCAGCAGCATTGGCTTCCATTTTAACTCTTACTACGGTTATTTCCATTTTAATTTTTAATAAAATTTCAGGAAGTCAAGGAGTTTCTTTATAATATCATTTTAAGTCTGCAAATAGTTTCTTCTTTTAGAATCAATTAAACTTAGGTAAAGTGTTTAATACTCTACCTAAGTTTCGTCTTGTTATATACATATTTATGTAAGCAAGTATTTTTATGTATATCATTGATATGATAAAATAGAATTATATATAGGAGAGAGAAGAGAGGAATAGAGAATGAAAAAATCCATGGTGCCTTTTTTATATAAATTATTTGGATTGTTTATTTTAGTAGCAGTAATTCCTTTGATTGTAATAGGAACTTTTCTCTATGGATTTTCTTTCCGTATGCTTCAAAATACAGTAAGAGAACAAGTCGACGAACATATGAGTCAAGTAGAAGATCAACTTAATGTTTTAGGTAAAGATTATGCAGAAATGTTAGAAGTGCTAGGCCAAGATAAACAAATCAGACAAGTGCTTAGCAAGCAGTTAAATTCAGAAGATTGCTACAATGATATTTATGAGAAGATTTTTCTTTTACTTACAGGTAAAAAGTCTAAACCATCCATTTATATTTTAAATAGTGAAGGGAATGTGTGTTTTGCTACAAATCAATTTCCTAAGACATATATAAGAGGAGATAGGCAACCCAATTGGGGAATTTTCAGAAAAGCTTATGAAGCTCATGGAAAAATGGTGTTATATTCTCAAAACTTTTTAGATTCACAAGGAGACTATGTAGTTCTTAGTGTAGCAAAAGCTATTTTTGATCGACAAAATCAGTGTATAGGTTATATTGTTTTAGATATTCATCGTGCTAGTATGGTAGAGGCGTTAAGTCCAGCACTAAATAATTTAAATATGGACGTTGCTTTATTCGATAAATATTTTTATACGATTGCTCGTTTACAGGATTATTATGAGGATGAAAAAGTATTAAATAAGCAGTATAAAGATAAAATAAGCGATAAAGAAAAGGGCTCCTGGGTTGAAATAATGAAAGGTAAAAAATATTTAATTACTTTTCGGCATCATTTGATATATCCTTTTATTCTTATGACTAAAGTTCCTTTAGATATCGTAGATAATAATATGGCTTTTGTTCGAAAAATTTTGGTGTGGGGTTCTCTTCTAAGTTTTATTAGTTGTTTTATTATTTCTCTTTTATTAGCTCGGCATATTGCCAATCCAATTGGTGTTTTGGTAAAAGGAATGGAACAGGTGGAGCAGGGAGATTTTGATGTTCAAGTGGATTTACAAAGAAGAGATGAAATAGGTATGTTAGGATATAGTTTTAATATTATGGTGAAGAAGTTAAAATATCTTGTAGATCATCTTCTAGAGAAAAAGGAACGATTAAAAACAGCAGAAATAAAACTATTACAGGCTCAAATTAATCCTCATTTTTTATATAATACGTTAGATTCTATTAAATGGTTAGCAAAAATGCATGGTGTTGAAGATATTTCCATTATGGCTACTAGTTTAGCAAAGTTATTGAGAAGTAGTATAGATCATCATCAAGAATTTGTGACAGTGGAAGATAGTATGGCATGGATTGATAGCTATTTATCTATTCAACAGATTCGATATGATCATCGCTTTCGAGTACAAATTGATATTGAAGAGCATCTTCAATTACATAAGATTCCCAAATTAATTCTTCAACCGGTTGTAGAAAATGCAATTATTCATGGTTTAGAGAATATGGAGAATGAGGGATTATTAATCATTCGGGGATATGTGAAAGAAGATCAGGTTATTTTTGAGGTTATGGATAATGGAGTTGGGATGGAAAAAGAAATGCTATCAAAAATTTATCAACAATCAACATCCAAGGATCATATTGGATTATACAATGTACATCGTAGAATTCAACTATATTATGGAGAGGAATATGGGTTACATCTTGAAAGTGAAAAGCAAATAGGGACGAAGGTAATATTAACGTTACCTTTAGAAGGTGGGAACAAAAATGCTTAAAGTCATGATTGTAGAAGATGAAACGTTGATTCGAAAAGGGTTAGCATTAGCTGTTTCTTGGGAATTATTTGGATGTGAAGTGGTAGGAGAAGCAGAAAATGGAGAAGAAGGTTTAAAGCTCATCCAGCGAATACAACCAGACCTTGTTATTACAGATGTACGTATGCCTAAAATGGATGGAATTGAAATGATTCGTCAAGCTCAAAAAATATCACAAGCAGAGTATATTATTTTATCAGGTTATAGTGAATTTCAGTATGCTCAACAAGCAGTTAAATTAGGAGTAAAAGATTATTTATTAAAGCCTGTAGATGATCAGGAATTTAATGAAACGATTAAACGAGTGGTTCAATATATTTTAAGTAAGAAAAAAAAGCAGGCCATAAAAATTCAAAAAGATATTTTTTATGAATATACGATTGATCAATACGCTAGTGGAAAAAGAAAATATGTAGTTGATGCGGTTCGATATATTAAGAAACATTATCAAAAAGATATTAATATTAAACAAGTAGCAGATGAATTAGAGATTAGTGAAAGTTATCTTAGTCGGATTTTTAAAAAGGAAACAAACTATACTTTTGTAGATTATTTAACTTATTATAGAATAAAAAAATCTATGGAATTATTGCAAGATTATAAAGTAAAAATTTATGAAGTTTCAGACTTAGTAGGGTATAAGGATTCGCATTATTTTAGTTCGCTTTTTAAAAAAATTGTAGGCGTTACCCCTACAGAATTTAGAGATGGAATAATACTTTAAAAATAGGAGGTAAAAGTATGAATATAAATATTGATACAGTGGTTTTTGATTTAGGAAATGTTATGCTTTCTTTTCATCCATTAGAATATCTGAGAAAGCATTTTAAAGATGAAACAATGATAGAATTGTTATATAAAGAAGTTTTTAAAGGAAAAGAATGGTTATATCTAGATCGAGGAACGATGGAAGAGGAAGAGGCTTTGGAAAGTATAGGAAAGCGAATACCGGAATACAAAGATATTGTTAAAAAAATTTTGTATACATGGAATGAGATGTTAGTTCCTATTCAATCTACGGTTAAGATGGCTCAAAAATTAAAAGAACAAGGATATAAACTTTATATACTTTCTAATTTTCATAAACGAGCTTTTGAAGAGGTTTACAAAAAATATGATTTTTTTCAATGGTTTGATGGACGATTAATTTCTTGTGATTATAAATTATTAAAACCTGAGGAAGAAATTTATAAAAAATTAATACAGTTATATGATATTAATCCATCAACCACTGTTTTTATTGATGATTCAGAAGCTAATGTGAAAGCTGCCAAAGAATTAGGATTTAATACTATTCATTTTCAAGAGTCAGAACAATTAACAAGATTTTTTAAAATGTAGAGAAATAAATTAATTATATGAAAACGAAATGAAAAGTAATAGAACCTCTTTTTTGTTTGTGATATAATGTACACAAAGCAAAGGAGGAAATCAACATGCGGAAAGTAGGTATAATAGGGGCTATGGATGAGGAAATAATAGCTCTTAAAGAAAAGATGGAAGTTCAGAAAGTGGAAAATGTAGCAGGTTTAGAATTTGTTGTTGGAGAACTTTCTCATCTTCCGGTAGTCCTTGTTCGTTGTGGTATAGGAAAAGTAAATGCGGCTCTTTGTACTCAAATATTAATTAGTCAGTTTCATATTGATGCGATTATTAATATTGGGGTAGCTGGTGCATTACATCCAGAGTTAAAAATTGGAGATGTTGTTATTTCTTCAGATACCATACATCATGATTTTGATGCAAGTGCTTTTGGAGATGATATCGGAGTCATTCCACGTATGGAGGAGAGCACTTTTCAAGCTGATGCTAAATTAATTCATTTAGCCAAAGAAGCAGGAAAACATATTTCAAGTATTCGTCAAATCTATGTAGCACGTATTGTCAGTGGAGATCAATTTATTGCAGATAAAAGAAAAAAAGACTGGATTTGGCGAAAATTTGGAGCCTACTGTACAGAAATGGAGGGAGCAGCGATTGCTCATGTTTGTTATGTCAATGAGATTCCTTTTGTTATTATACGTTCTATTTCCGATGGAGCAGATCAAGGTGCAGACATGAATTTTAATCAATTTGTTAAATTAGCTGCCCAAAATTCCTCAGCATTAATTGAACAAATGTTACAGTATGTTTAATATTATAACTTTATGTAAGGATAAAAAATCAATAATTGATAAGATTACAAAAAAAAGTATAATAAATGCACAATGCAAAACAATATAACAATTATTATTTTAGCATATTGACAATGATAAAATATTTAGTTATAATAAAATTAGCAAATTAAATAATAAAGTGTGTTACTGAGTGGAATCAGGCATAAACTTTTCTATGAATTCATTATGGAAGAGTTTATGCCTTTTTATTTTATTTAAAAAATCAGTGCTAGAATATACGATTTTTTAGATGAAATAAATTGTAGTATAAAAATATAATTTTGTTACAAGAAAGGAGAAATTATGACAACAATAAAAGTTATCGTTACTGCAGAATCTGGATTACATGCAAGACCGGCAAACCTTTTTGTAAAAACAGCTACAAAATTTGCATCATCTATTCGTGTTTCTAAAGGTGATAAGGAGGTAGATGGGAAACGCTTGTTAGCTTTAATGACTTTAGGGGCAAAGAAAGGAGATAGTATTTGTATTCATGCAGATGGTATAGATGAAAAAGAAGCTATTAAGAAACTGAAAGCGCTTTTTGATACAAATTTTAAGGAGTAAGTATTTTTTTTGAAAATTTAATAAAAGTATAACTATGATTTTATTCTCATAATTATAGTTATAGCTGTATATAAAATTTATAGAATGGGGGAAAAATCATGAGTGGATTATTTGGAAAACTTCAAAAGTTAGGGAAAGCGTTAATGTTACCTATTGCAGTATTACCAGTAGCAGGTTTGCTATTAAGGCTAGGACAATCAGATGTTTTAGACATTGATTTTATTGCTAAGGCAGGGGGAGCGGTATTTGATAATTTACCATTATTATTTGCAATTGGTGTAGCAGTTGGACTTGCAAAGGATAATAATGGTGCAGCAGGACTTGCAGGGGCCGTAGGTTATTATATTTTAACAGCTGTTACGATAACTATTAATCCGGATATTAATCTTCAGGCATTAGGAGGTATAGTGGCAGGTCTTATTGCAGGGGCAGCATATAATAAATATAATGGGATAAAATTACCAGATTTTCTAGGATTTTTTGGTGGAAGACGTTTTGTTCCAATTATAACAGGGCTATTTACTGTAATAACAGGGTTAATATTTGGAGTTATATGGCCCCCTATTCAAAATGTCATTGATGTTGCAGCTAATTGGATGACAAGTGGTGGGGGAATTGGAGAATTTGCATTTGGATTTTTAAATCGACTTTTAATTCCAACTGGGCTTCATCATGTGTTAAATAATATTGTATGGTTTAGTTTTGGTGAGTTTAATGGTGCAACTGGAGATCTTGGTAGATTTTTTGCTCAAGATATTGCTCAAGGATTAGTAGATCCAACCGCTGGTATGTTTATGACAGGATTTTTCCCGGTTATGATGTTTGGACTTCCTGCAGCAGCGCTTGCTATGTATGTGTGTGCAAAAAAAGAAAATAAAGCAATTGTAGGAGGAGCATTATTTTCTGTAGCATTTACAGCATTTTTAACTGGTATTACAGAACCTATTGAATTTATGTTTATGTTTTTAGCACCTTTATTATATGTAATGCATGCATTATTAACTGGTATTTCATTATCTATTACAAGTTTAATGGGGATTCGACATGGATTTTCATTTTCAGCAGGAGCTATTGATTATTTCTTAAATATGGGCTTAGCAACTAATGGTTGGTTATTAATTCCTATTGGATTAATTGTAGGAGTAATTTACTTTTTCTTATTTGTATTTTTTATTAAAAAATTTGA
Source organism: Candidatus Epulonipiscium sp. (assembly GCA_012524135.1). Taxonomy (GTDB): domain Bacteria; phylum Bacillota; class Clostridia; order Lachnospirales; family JAAYNZ01; genus JAAYNZ01. The sequence continues at coordinate 9,903 of JAAYSE010000191.1, forward strand.
TTTAGCTACACCAGGTCGTGAAGAAGATGCTGCAGTAGTGGCAGTGGGGCAGGCAATAAAGGATAAGGGAATTACGGTAGTTGCAGCTGAATATATTGAAAAGTTAGGTGGAGTAGAAAATTTAGAAGAGGTAGATTCTTGTATTACACGATTACGTCTTACAGTAAAAGATGCTTCTATTATTAAAGATTCTGAAATTAAAGCATTAGGTGCATCAGGAATTATTCGTCCAAGCAAAAAGAATATTCAAGTCATAGTTGGAACAAGTGCTGATTTGATTGCAAATGAAATGAAAAGAATGTTATAAAATATAAA
>JAAYSE010000192.1 GCA_012524135.1 Candidatus Epulonipiscium sp.
ATTCGTTCATTCGTTTCTTCTTGTGTTCTTAATATCTCTAAAGATTTTTTAAATGTTAGCTTTTCTGGTACAATGACGTTCGTTCGATCTAGTAGACGATCTGAGAAGTCTTTCGTAGTCTCATCAAAATTAACAGTCCCTATAAAAATCACATTATTCCCCACTTTTACTTTCGATTTGTACTTTGGATTCACACAATAACTATTGTCATTGAACAAACTTAAATGACGATTTCCCTCATCAATTTCCAGTAAAGAAATAAATGGACTAAACCAATGTTCTACTTGTGACAAATTCATTTCATCAAAGATTACCATATACAAACGCTCTGGAGACTCTTCAGCATTTAATAATAAGTTAACTAATCCAGTTTCACTTTCATAATAAATACCTGTAGTAGGATTTAAATAACCTAATACATCATTAGGTTCATGATATGACGGAGAAACAGGAATCATCAGTAGTTCTTTTCCGTATTGTAATCCCATGGTTTCACCATATAGTTTTGCCAATTGAGATTTACCTGTCCCAGACATTCCACCTATTATAGTTAACAAGTTTGTTTTTACACTAATATGAAATGAATATAAGTCTTTTTTGTTATAGTATAATCCTCGCCGTTTTGCATTTTCCTCTAATAATTTTAAGAAATCTATTTCGGATTTAAAGTGTTTTGTCTCTAAATTTTCACTATCATTCTCTATGTTTACATAACTATCTATTTCATCATCAGAACTAGATTCCACATTGTAATGATAATTTTCATTTAAAGATCCATACTCATCTGTATAGTCTCTTAAATCGGGTAATTTATCATAAGGAATAAAATATAATAAATCATCAATTCGAGCGACAACATGTTCAATGAAAAATTCATCAATAGAAGGGTGATATTTTACATCTTCTGTATCAACTTGAATGTATGTCGTAGTGTTTAAACTTTTTTTCAGCAATACTTTATATAGAGTATTTTGATAATAAATAAACTCTGGTGTACTAAATATATTCGGATACAATGGTAGCGTAATAGGCTTACGTATACCAGTAATTTTTTCTTCAAAATCCTTTTTGGTTTCATCTATTTTTAGTTCTGGTCCAGGTATCACTGCATAGATTTTTTTATCTGGTGATCTATTTTCTTCTACATTAACAATTTCAACATAAATCCTCTCTGCTTTTACTGTTAATTTAAATACAATAAGTTTATTTATTAAAAATTGTTTTACTTTATCTTTTTTTTCGAAATGATGTAAGCGATCATAATGCATCATTTCAGATAATTTATAATAATTATTATTACTTATGGTGCTACCCGTTATAATATTATTCGGATAATAAAAATTTTCTTTAACTTCATCCGGTATAGGTGACAAACACTTTATATGAAATTGTATTTCACCAGAGTGTTCATTTTTAAAGTAAACAGGTTCTTTTATCATTGTGCCAGTAATGTCTTCTTCATTAACTAATCTCCCTATAAAGTATGCATCTTTCAATTTTTGTTTGATTTCTGGATTAATACTTTTCTTTAACTTCATTTCTTAACTCTCCTTCTAGATAGTAAATTACTTTACGAATAATATTTTTAATACCTCCACTTACAATTCGATAAGTCAACTTATTTTCTATTAGAGGATTCTCAATTTTAAATGATTCTCTCGTAGAGATTCCATCTATATTTAGAAAATAAATAGCATCATGTTCTTTTATGTGGATATTCTCTAGCAATTCAGTATCGTTATTCAGTTGTATTATTTGATCTTCAGTAAAAAAAACGGAAAACTTATCATCCTTAATTTTAGTCATCAAATATATATTATCATTCTTAAATAGATGCAATTTTTGCAAATCAACTTGTCTATTGTATTCTTTTTTTAATTCATTATTGTTAACTTGTAATTTTTCAAGTTTCTCATTAAATGAATTATTAACATCAATTAATCGCATATTCTCCTTTTTTAGTTCATCGTATTGTCTATTTAATAGGCTATATTTGTGCTTAAAATCATCGATATTATCATTTAATTTACTAATTTTTGTTTGCAATAATGACTGCTTATTTTTGTATGTTTTTAACTTTTCATCTAATTGAAAATTCTCTTTTTGTGTATTTTCAAGTTCATTTTCAAAATTTGTTTTTAGATTCTTATTTTCATCAAACTGTTTATCAAGTAATCTTAAAGAATCATTAATAACAAGCTTTAAAAAGACAATTTGTTCCTCTTCTTCCCATTTATCAGATTCTCTTAAAAAAGTTTTATATAATGCTAAATAGTGTCCTTTATTTATTGGTGGTAACGTATTATTCTCCAACTGATCTTTTAAGGTTATATTTTTCGATTCAATAATATTAAACGTTTCTTTATCTATTTCCAATAACTCATTAAATTTTGTAGTGTTGTTAATCTTTCCATTCTCACTAATTACATATATCGATCTAAGTTTTTTAATTAGGCTCAAAGAAATAATATTGGTAAGTGGTAGTCGATTATACTTAATATTTTCTTTTATCCTGTCTAACTTTTTTTGATATTCATCTTGATATAGTAGAAAAAACAGTGCTACTTTTTCTCCTTCTGTAACCTCTCCATCAGTCTGGATTTTAGTATAAAACTCTTCAAACTTAAGTCCTTGATAGTTATCACTGACCTTCATTGTATAATTATCCAAAAATTTAGTTGCGTCTGAAAGTAATCTAACTCGTTTCTTTGCTATATTTTTGATCATAGTTATTGGTGCTTTAGAGGCGTTTTTTTTAGTGAAACCAGGGATTTGCCCTCTAGTACCGTAAATAATTCCAAGGTATCCATGCGTATCTAAATAATCAAATAAAATATCTGACAAAAATTTGCTAGCATCTTTTCGATTAATACTCTTCAGATCACTACTCATTTTTTTCCTCCTTTTAATTGTTTTTTTATTGATAAGCCATTATTAACATTTTTTCTATCTCTAAAAAATTTTCAATTTGATAAAGTCCATATAATTGTGTAAAAAGAATGGGCCATCTGATCACCTTTACGGTACAATGTTTTTAACGACAAAAACTTTACCAGGAGGCAGATCAAGATGACCCACATCCATTTTACATTGAAA
>JAAYSE010000035.1 GCA_012524135.1 Candidatus Epulonipiscium sp.
TCATGGGTAAGTATAAATTTTATATTATTGTTGATTTTTTTAATATCTACGCCAGTACTTGGTAATACTAAAAAAAGTTTAAATGATGCAAAAAAGCAACAACAACAATTGCAAGAGACATTGAAACAAACTCAACAAGAATTAAAAAATAGCGAAACCAAACAAAAAAATATCTCCTCAGAAATACAGACATTGGATCAGGAAATCCAACAAATGGAGAATAAAATTGAACAATTAGAACAAACTATTCAAAAGACAGAAACAGAAATTCAACAGAAGGAAGAAGAGTTAACCGTTGCACAAGAAAAAGAAGAGAAGCAATATGAGACATTAAAAAAGCGTATTCAATATATGTATGAAAAAGGACAAGTAGGATATTTAGAAGTATTATTTAAAGCAGAAAGTTTAACTGATTTTTTAAGTCGGTTAGAATACATAAAACAAATTATGGAATATGATCAAAATGTTTTATCACAAATGAAGGAAACAAAAGAACAAATTTCTCTGCAAAAAAAAGACATTGAACAAAAAAAGAGGGAGCTTGTCCAATTACAAAAAGAAAATACAGTTCAACGAAATGCAATGGAGGAAAAAAAGAAACGAAAAGGTGCTGAATTAACAACTATCCGTTTGGATACAGAAAAACAAAAAAAGCAAATGGAAGATTTGGAAACCTCTATTAAAAAAGTAGGAGAAGAGATTAAGCGTTTATCTGTACAAAGTAATCAAATTTATGGAGGGGGAAAATTAGAATGGCCTCTTCGGGGATATTCTCGTATTAGTTCCCCTTATGGATATCGTGTTGATCCGATTAGTGGAAGAAAAAATTCATTTCACTCAGGAATTGATATACCGGCACCTACAGGTACCAATGTAATTGCAGCAGCAGATGGAAAAGTTCTTCAAGCACGTTATATTGGTGGATATGGATATACTGTTATTATTGATCATGGGAAAGAAAATGGAAAAACCATTAGCACGCTTTATGCTCATAATTCTAAGTTAGTAGTACAACAAGGACAGACAGTAAAACGAGGAGAGGTTATCTCTCGTGTTGGTAGTACAGGATATTCAACGGGTCCTCATGTTCATTTTGAAGTTCGTCTTAATGGCAATCATACCAATCCAATTCCCTATGTGAAAGGTTCATAAACAAAAGAAAAGGGATCTCCCTTTTCTTTTGTTTTTTATAGCCTCATGGTATAATAAAATACATATATCAATACAATGTATATATAGATTATTTCAAACTAAAAGAGTAGATATATGTATAGAAGGAATGCAAGCAAAGGAGATGCAAAGAGGATGAAAAATAGAAAGCCATTTTTTGGAGGATTGTTGGTAGGAGTTGCTGTAACTATTTTGATTAATGCTCCTATTTTAGGTTATTTAGGGGTGCGAAAAGTAGGTTTTTCAAAGTATGGTTTTACTAAAGAAGAGGAAATTAGAGTAGATGGAAAACTAAAGCAAATTGCGGCCTATTTAGATCGATATTATGTTAATGGAGTTGATAAAAAAAAGTTGATAGAAGGAACCTATGCAGGATTAGTAGCAGGGGTTGGAGATCCTTATACAGTATATTATGATGAGGAAAGTTTTGAAAGACTTAAAGTGGAAACAGAAGGAACCTATGCAGGAATAGGAGTTATTGTTTCTATTGATCCAGAAGATCAGTTGGTTACGATTGTTTCTCCGTTTATTGGAGGTCCAGGCGAAAAAGCAGGTCTTTTACCAGGCGATAAAATTATTGAAGTTAACAATATAGATGTGACGGGTAAAAAACTAGATGATATAGTCAGTATGATTAAAGGACCAGAAGGAACAAAGGTATCCCTAAAAATTTTTCGTAAAAGTAATAATGATGTTTTTAATGCAGATCTTCGTCGAGCAAAGATAGATGTTCCTACTGTAGCTCATGAAATGTTAGATGGAGATATTGGCTATTTAAAAATTACAGGATTTGATCAAGTTACTTATAAACAATTTATGGATGCCTATAAAGACTTGCAACAACAAGGACAAAAAGGTATGATTATTGATGTAAGAAACAATCCAGGTGGTCTTTTGCATATTGTTGCGAAAATTGCGGATGAAATTTTACCAGAAGGTTTAATTGTTTATACTGAAGATAAAGAAGGACGGAGAGAAGAAATACGTTCAGATGATACTAAAAAAATTCAAGTTCCTTTAGTTATTTTAGTAAATGGAAATAGTGCTAGTGCTTCTGAAATTTTGGCAGGTTCTATTAAAGATCATAGAGTAGGTACATTAGTAGGTACTACAACCTTTGGAAAAGGTCTTGTACAAAATATTATTGATTTAGAGGATGGTACAGCTCTTAAAGTTACGACTTCAAAGTATTATACACCTAATGGAACACATATTCAGGATATTGGAATTGAACCAGATTATATTGTAGAATTACCAGAAGAATTAAATCATAAAATACAATTAGAACCAGAAGAAGATCTTCAATTACAAAAGGCAATTCAAGTGATTCGGGAACAACTGTAATGATGAAAATGTAGGTGAAAATAAATGCCACCCATTCTTGAAATTTTAACATTAACTTTACAATCTATTGCTATGGCTGTATTTAATCTCCCTTTTATTATGGTTGTATTTATTATTTATACCTTGTATCAACGTCATCAAGACTTGAGGAAACAAATTCCATTGTATCGACGTAGAAATATAGGAAATCAAATGATAGATTCCATTTTGCAAGGAATTTTAATGGGAATTGGAGGAAGCTTTTTATTCACCATTATTGGTATTCCAATACGATTAACTCCATATCTATTATTCCTTCTTCCTATTGCTTTTTTGCTTGCTTTATTCAATGTTCGATACCTATGTTTTTCATATGCTACGGCTATACTTGGTATTTTAGGTTTTTTATTTCAAGGTCAAGAGATTCTTGGTTATACATTGCCAGATTTGCAAGTAGATATTAGTGGATTGATTGCTCTTGTAGCTATTATGCATTTGATGGAAGCTACTTTGATTTTTTTTAGTGGCTCGCAAGATTTTATTCCTGTTATTATTAAACAAAAAGGGAAGCTAGCTGTTGGTTTTTCAATGCAAAAATATTGGCCTATTCCATTGTCTTTGCTTATTGTTTTTGCGGGTTCGCCTACTGGAGAGGGAATTCTTATGCCGACATGGTGGCCTATTATGAAAGATTCACTGGCTTTAGATCCTAAAATGATTATTTATTCGCTATTACCTTTAACAGCAGCGTTGGGATATGGTGATATTGCAGTTTCGATACCACCAGAAAGAAAAGCAAGACAATCAGCGATAGGACTTTTTATTTATAGCGGTTTATTATTAATAATTGCTGTTTTTTCGAATCAGTATATGTGGTTGCAATTGTTTGGAATTTTTCTAATGCCTTTTTTTCATGAATGGATTGTGAAAATATATCGTTCCAAAGAATTAAATACAGATCCTTTATATCCTATACCCAAAAAAGGGGTACGCATTTTAGATCTAATTTCAGAAGGACCTGGAGAAAAAATGGGTATGCATTCGGGAGATATTATCTGCAAAGTAAATGGTATTGATGTAATTCATTTTCAACAGTTACAAGCTATTTTAAAACAATACTATACTTTTTTATGGATTGAGCTTATTAGAGGTGAAACACAGGAAAAGGTTACCTTAGAATATAGAGCGTATCCTTATGGAATTAATGATTTAGGAATTATTCCATTATTAGAAAATCAAAAAGTTACTTATCATATGGAGAGTATGAAAGAAATAGGCATTTTGGATATTTTCAAACAACAATGGAAAAAGAAAAAACAAAAAAAGAGAGACTTTTAATTTTGTAAGAGAGACAGAGTTAAAGGTCTCTCTTTATCCAATGAAAAAATGGAGGTTACTATCGTGGTGTATGAAATGATAAAGGCATTTTTAGTAATTTTTATGGCAGAGATGGGTGATAAAACACAGTTATTAGCAATGGTTTTTGCTACTCAATATCCGATAAAAAAAGTATTAGCAGGTATTGGTATCGGAGCATTTTTAAATCATGGACTAGCTGTAATTATTGGATATTATCTATCGAATATTCTTTCATTAGGATGGCTTCAAATTATTGCAGGCATTTGTTTTATTGGTTTTTCTTTATGGAGTTTATCTATTGAAAAAGAGGAAGAGCTAAAAAATGAGAATATATCTCAATGGGGTCCTATTGGTACCGTTGCTCTTGCTTTTTTTATTGGTGAATTAGGGGACAAGACTCAATTAACAGCAATTACCTTAGCAGCAGAGGGGTCTTATCCTTTATTTGTATTAGCAGGAACAGTTAGTGGAATGCTTGGTACAGGAGCTTTAGGTATTTGGGTAGGAAGTAAAGTGGGAGATAAAGTCCCAGAAATAGCTATGAAAATTGCTTCTTCTTTTCTTTTCCTTTTCTTTGGAGTTACAAAACTCTATACCAATCTTTCGGTGGGTTATGTACAACCGATAATTCTTTTAATCTTTATTTGTTCTATATTTTTATTATATATATGGAGATTGTATAACCTTTGGCAATTCCACAAAGAACAAAACTTTACAGTATATAAAAAGGCAGCGGCTCAATTGTATGAATCTCTACAACAAATACAAAGTACTATTAATCATATTTGTTTAGGTGAAGGAGTTTGTGGTACTTGTCAAGGTACAGGTTGTCTTGTTGGTTATAGTAAATTATTAATGGAATATGCTATGGAAAAAAAAGAATATGAAAATATAAGGATTCCTTTTCCTAAGCATTATACAGTAAAAACTTTTGATAAAGATGCTGTATTTGAAACATATACTTTAACATTATATTATTTATCACAATTACAAAAGGAAAAATCTTGCGATTTTGTTTTGCATAGAGTACGTCAAGCGATGGAAATGATTTTATTTGGAACCTCTTTTTCTTATGAACAGGGATATGAAAAATATATCCAGGAGATTCAAAAAATCAATCCTGTTTTAAGTAAAAGAGTTTTTCAAGCTATTATTCAGTTACAAAAGATTGCATAAGTAAAATAAGGAAGCAAACATATGTTTTCAAGTTCTTTCACCTATGGTATAATAGATAAAAATAATATAAAAGTTAGAATTGGAACTTGGAGATCTATATCAAGTATTTAAATTTATGAATTTGAATATTTAGAATAGAAATTTTATATTTTATAAAGTGAAGATTTTGCTATTTATAGGCATTATAGAGATATAGGGATAGGATGAGTTTAGAAAGAGATAAGATAGGTGAGATAATGAGTATATTTCAAATAGTATCTGAATTTCAACCAACAGGAGATCAACCTCAAGCCATTGAAGCATTAACCACTGGTTTTAAAAATGGAGAAAAAGTTCAAACTTTATTAGGAGTTACAGGGTCTGGCAAGACTTTTACAATGGCTCATACTATACAAAATTTAGAAAAGCCTACATTGGTGATTGCTCATAACAAGACACTTGCTGCTCAGTTATATAGCGAACTTAAAGAGTTTTTTCCTAACAATGCCGTTGAGTATTTTGTTAGTTATTATGATTATTATCAACCAGAAGCTTATGTTCCTCATACGGATACGTATATTGAAAAAGATGCTTCTATTAATGAAGAAATAGATAAACTACGTCACTCTGCAACAGCTTCTTTATTTGAACGTAAAGATGTTATTATTGTAGCGAGTGTTTCTTGTATTTATGGGCTAGGAGATCCCATTGATTATAATGAGATGGTTCTTTCCTTGCGACCAGGAATGATTCGTGATCGAGATGATGTATTAAGAAAATTAGTAGATATTCAATACGATCGTAATGATATGAATTTTATACGTGGAACTTTTCGAGTTCGAGGAGATGTGGTAGAAATTTTTCCTGCTGATTCTTCAGAACGAGCCATACGAGTAGAGTTTTTTGGTGATGAAATTGATCGAATTGCTGAAATTGATGTTTTAACAGGAGAAGTATTAGGGACTCGAGAGCATATTTCTATTTTTCCTGCTTCTCATTATGTCATTGCTCCAGATAAAATGGAACGAGCGATTCAAACGATTGAAATGGAACTTGAAGAACGGGTAAAGGAATTAAAAGAACAGGACAAGCTATTAGAAGCCCAACGTTTAGCCCAACGGACTCATTTTGATATTGAAATGATGCGTGAAACCGGATTTTGTTCAGGCATTGAAAATTATTCGAGGCATTTATCTGGACGACCTGCTGGTAGTACTCCTCATACTTTAATTGATTATTTTCCAGATGACTTTTTGATTATTGTAGATGAATCTCATATGACTATCCCTCAAATTCGAGGAATGTATGCTGGGGATCAAGCAAGAAAAACTACCTTAGTAGATTATGGATTTCGCTTACCTTCAGCAAAAGATAATCGGCCATTACGATTTGATGAGTTTGAAAGTAAAATTAATCAAATTTTATTTGTTTCTGCTACTCCAGGGCCTTATGAATATGAACATTCTACAAAAATAGCGGAACAAATTATACGTCCTACAGGATTATTAGATCCAATGGTAGAAGTTCGTCCTGTACAAGGTCAGATTGATGATTTATTAGGCGAAGTGCAAAAGATAGTAGAAAAAAAAGAAAAGGTGTTAATTACTACTTTAACAAAAAAGATGGCAGAGGATTTAACAGATTATATGAAAGAAGCAGGTGTACGAGTACGATATTTACATTCAGATATTGATACTTTAGAAAGAATTGAAATTGTTCGTGATTTACGTATGGATGTTTTTGATGTTTTAGTAGGAATTAATTTATTACGAGAAGGATTAGATATACCAGAGGTTTCTTTAGTTGCTATTTTAGATGCTGATAGAGAAGGTTTTCTACGATCGGAGACATCGCTTATTCAAACCATAGGGAGAGCAGCTAGAAATGCAGAGGGACGAGTGATTATGTATGCAGATTCTATTACTGATTCAATGAGAAAAGCTTTGTCAGAAACCAATCGAAGACGTCAGATACAGGAAGATTATAATCAGGTTCATGGTATTATACCGAAAACAATAAAGAAAAAAGTTCATGATCTTATTCGTGCTACGAAGGCGGCAGAAGAACCTGCTCCCTATGAATTAGAAAAAGATCCCGAATCGATGAGTAAACAAGAATTGCAACAATGGATTAAAAAAATACAAAAAGAGATGAAACAAGCTGCTGCAAATTTACAGTTTGAACAAGCAGCCTTTCTTCGAGATCAACTATTAGAACTAAAAAAACAAGAGCAGGAGTTATAGACAAGAGGTGTAAAGTATGTCAAAAAATAAAATTATTGTAAAAGGGGCTAAAGAGCATAATTTAAAAAATATAAACCTTGAAATTCCAAGGGAACAATTTGTTGTTTTTACTGGATTAAGTGGATCCGGTAAGTCGTCTTTAGCTTTTGACACGATTTATGCAGAAGGTCAGAGAAGATATGTAGAATCTTTATCCGCTTATGCAAGACAATTTTTAGGTCAAATGGAAAAGCCAGAAGTAGAAAGTATTGAAGGATTATCCCCGGCTATTTCCATAGATCAAAAAACAACAAGTCGAAATCCTAGATCTACAGTGGGAACGGTAACAGAAATTTATGATTATTTAAGACTTTTATTTGCTAGAGTAGGAATACCTCATTGCCCAAAATGTGGGAAAGAAATTAAAAAACAAACGATTGATCAAATGGTAGATCAAGTGATGGAGTTACCGGAAAGAACAAAAATTCAATTGTTAGCACCTGTTGTTCGTAGACGAAAAGGCGAGCATGTAAAAATTTTAGAAAGTGCAAGAAAAAGTGGTTATGTTCGTGTAAGAATTGATGGAATTTTATATGAGCTTTCTGAAGAAATAAAATTAGAGAAAAATAAAAAACATACTATTGAAATTGTAGTAGATCGATTAATTATACGAGAAGGAATTGAAAAACGTTTAACTGATTCTATGGAAACGGCCATTCAATTGACCGGTGGTTTACTTATTGTAGATGTTATTGATGGACAAGCGATTACCTTTAGCCAACACTTTGCCTGTCCTGATTGTAATATTAGCATTGATGAAATAGAACCTCGTTTATTTTCTTTTAATAATCCTATGGGAGCTTGCCCTGAATGTACAGGATTAGGAATGCAAATGGAGATTGATCCAGAATTAGTCGTTCCAAATCCAAATTTAACTCTATTAGAAGGAGCTATTGCTGCGCCAGGATGGAATTCAATAAAAAACCAAGATAGTTCTGCATATAATTTATTTAAAGCCCTTGCCCAAAAGTATAAATTTGATTTGAATATACCGTATAAAGATTTATCACCGAATGCAAAAAAGATTATTTTATATGGTACCGGAGAAGAAAAAGTTAAAGTAAATTATCAAAAGAAAAACGGAAATGGATATTATGAATATGTTTTTGAGGGGATTATTCCTAATCTTTATCGTAGATATAAAGAAACAACGTATGAATATATGCGACAGGAATATGAAAGTTATATGACAAATATTCCTTGTCCAAAATGTAAAGGTGCACGTTTAAAACCAGAAGTCCTAGCTGTAACAATTGGGGATAAAAATATTGCAGAAGTGACAGATATGTCCATTAAAGAAGTTCAACAATTTTTTAAAAATCTAGAATTAACCTCTAGGCAAAAAATGATAGGAGATCAGATTTTAAAAGAAATTGATGCCCGTATTGGATTTTTAGTCGACGTAGGTCTAGATTATTTAACCTTGTCACGTTCTGCAGGAACGTTATCAGGAGGGGAAGCCCAACGAATTCGTTTAGCTACTCAGATAGGTTCAGGGTTAGTAGGTGTGGTTTATATTCTAGATGAACCAAGTATTGGACTACATCAAAGAGATAATGATCGTTTATTAAAGACTTTAAAACAATTACGAGATTTAGGGAATACGTTAATTGTCGTAGAACATGATGAAGATACAATGTATGCAGCTGATTATATTGTAGATATTGGTCCAGGAGCAGGAGCTCACGGAGGAGAAGTGGTATGTCAAGGAACTGTTAAGGAGATCATGAAATGTGAAAATTCAGATACAGGAGCTTATTTAAGCGGGCGAAAAAAAATTGCCGTTCCTTCTCAACGACGTCAGCCTAATGGTAAATGGTTAAAAGTAAAAGGAGCTCAAGAAAATAATTTGAAAAATGTTGATATTGATATTCCTTTGGGTGTTTTTACTTGTGTGACCGGAGTTTCAGGATCAGGAAAAAGTTCCTTTGTGAATGAAATTTTATATAAACGGTTAGCTCGGGATTTAAATCGAGCGAAAATAAAACCAGGAAATCATAAAGATATCAAGGGGATTGAACATTTAGATAAAGTAATAGCGATTGATCAATCTCCTATTGGACGAACTCCACGTTCTAATCCAGCTACGTATACGGGGGTTTTTGATCATATTCGTGATGTCTTTGCAACGACTACAGAAGCGAAAATAAGGGGATATCAAAAAGGGAGATTTAGTTTTAATGTTAAAGGGGGACGTTGTGAAGCTTGTCGTGGAGATGGAATTATTAAAATAGAGATGCATTTCTTACCCGATGTTTATGTTCCTTGTGAAGTTTGTCATGGAAAAAGGTATAATAGAGAAACTTTAGAAGTAAAATATAAAGGCAAATCAATCGCCGATGTTTTAGATATGACGGTAGAAGAAGCATTAGAGTTTTTTGATCCTATTCCTAGAATTAAAAAGAAATTACAAACTTTATACGATGTAGGACTTTCTTATATAAAGTTAGGTCAACCTTCCACAACTTTATCTGGTGGAGAAGCTCAAAGAGTAAAATTAGCTACGGAGCTAAGCAAACGAAGTACAGGAAAAACAATGTATATTTTAGATGAACCAACAACCGGTTTACATTTTGCTGATGTTCATAAGCTCATTAAAATATTACAAAGATTAGTGGATGGAGGTAACTCCATTTTAGTGATTGAACATAATCTAGATGTGATCAAAACAGCAGATTATATTATTGATTTAGGACCTGAAGGTGGGGATCTTGGAGGAAGAGTAATAGGTATAGGAACTCCAGAAGAGGTAGCAAAAAATCCACAATCTTATACGGGTATGTTTTTAAAAAAAGTATTTCAGAAATGTTAGAAATGATATTTTAAAACTAAAAAAATCCTTGCATGAAAATCATGCAAGGGTTTTTAAAATAAAAAAGTTAAGGGGGGAAGTTTGATTTTTTAAGGGGTAATAGATTACAATATAATTATTACATAATAATCATTATTTGTAAAGAGATATTTTGAAAATATTGCATTTTTTCTATTTAAATAGAAGGTAGGTGATTAAATGTTTGATATTAAAGAAGAATTAAAAAAGTTGCCAGATAAACCAGGTGTTTATTTGATGAAAGATGATTCGGATACAATTATTTATGTAGGAAAAGCAGTAAATTTAAAAAATCGAGTTCGTCAGTATTTTCAAAGTTCTAGAAATCATTCCCCTAAGGTTAAAAAAATGGTTCCTAAAATTAAAGAGTTTGAGTATATTGTAACGGATTCGGAATTAGAAGCTTTAATTTTAGAGTCTAATTTAATAAAAAAACATCGTCCTAAATATAATGTCCTTCTAAAGGATGATAAAAGTTATCCTTATATTAAGGCAACAGTACAAGAAGA